>CAZCQT010000423.1:0-2051 GCA_964500905.1 uncultured Moorellales bacterium | reverse complement strand
TAGACCACCTGTTATTAAATTCATTTTATTTCCTCCAAATAATATTATTATTTCAAAACCAGGGAGGCGTCATCATAATAATAGCCTCTATTGGTTCAGTTCCTACCCCCTTCCAACTTTGAGGTAACGAAGAGGGGAAATATATACTATCTCCTGCATGTAAAACTGTTGTAAAGTTGCCAACCGTATACTCTAGTTCTCCTTTGAGTACTAATGCACATTTTTCACCAATTCCACTCGAAAAAGGTTTCTTTCCAGATACTTCTCCAGGGTATAATTTAAGATGAAGAACTTGCATTTTTCTGAACATATCGGGAGTAACAACTTCATAGTCTATGGTAGAATATGAAAATTTTAATCTCTTGCGACTGGCTTCACGAACAACTTTGATATCTGTTATATATCCATTCATGCCGATATTAGAAGAATTTTCAAGAAATTGATTGTTTGATGTTTCAAAGTTTCCTTCAGTACCAAATAAAGAAACAACACTAGTATTAAAAACTTCTGCTATTTTCTTTAAAGTAGTAATTGACGGTTTAGCTTTACCACGCTCAATTAAACTAATAAAACCTTTAGAAAGTTCGGTCATTGTTGCTAAACTTTCAATTGTATAGCCACGTTTTATCCGCTCTTCCTTAATTCTTTGTCCCAGCTCTTCCATAATTTCCCTTATTTTTCGTCTTAATCTTATTATTCGGTATAAAGGTATTTTAGTATAAAGTCATTAACATTACTAACTCTACAAGTTTTTTATTAACCTGTGCAAGACTTTATTATCAGCTAAAAGTTTACATAGGTAAAACAATATATCATCTTTAAACGTTTAATTGTGCTGGAAGTCTCCTTTTAATGCTTTTAATTACAGCAAATATAAAAAATCGTTGGTTAAGTATACCACAGTAAAAAGTTTAAGGGTATAAAATAATTTTATTGACATAAAACAATTTTATGCTACGATAAAACCAGTGGTATGCAAAAATAATTGAAAATTATTGATAAAAAGCTAGTCATTGATAGAAGTTCTTATGCTTAAAGTGTGACATGCAATTGCATACGTGTTTATTGTGTACAAACGAAAATGAAGATGGGAGAAAGAGCAAATGAGTTTAAAAAATGAGAATGTTCAAAAACCTCACGATAATGAATCTAAAATTTTACGAACTCTAAACCTGAGTTTTGCAAAATACGGATTATGGTTCGTCTTTTTAGGTCTTCTAATAATTGCAACTCTACTTTCCCCGAGGTTCGCATCATATAGAAATTTAATGAACGTTCTTAGGCAAGTATCAATTTTAGGCGTTCTTGCCGTAGGAATGACATATGTAATTTTGACAGGGGGTATTGATCTTAGTGTCGGTGGCATAATGGCATTCTCCTGTGTTTTAGTTCCTGTGGTGGCCCCTTTTGTAAATCTTTCTATCCCTTTAATTATTATTGTTTGTGTTGTTAGTGGAGGACTCTTAGGGTTAATAACCGGAACTCTGGTCTCATTTGGTAGATTGCAACCATTTATTGCAACACTTGGTATGTCTGCAGTTGCAGAAGGGTTGGGGTTTATTTTAAGTGATGGCCGACCGATTATATTAAGTGATTTAAGATGGAGCACTTTTGGCAGTTCATATACTTTAGGATTACCTAATTTAGCAATTGTTTTTTTGATTATAGTTTTAGTCGGTCAATTTATACTTCATAAAACCGTTTATGGAGTTTATGTCTATGCAATAGGTGTAAATGAAGAAGCGCTCAGACTTTCAGGTGTTAACACAAGGAAAGTAAAATTAATTGCTTACATTTTAAGTGGAGCTTTAGCAGCCGTTGGTGGATTGATGATGACAGCTCGAATTAACGTTGGGGATCCAGGAGTCGGTGCAGGCTATTCCTTGGATGTAATAGCGGCCGTTGAACAGCGTTCTCTCCATCTGCCGTTTGCCCTTTGCCAGACGATCCTGCCAGCGCGCCGCCGCATCCCGGTCGCCCAAATGGCGGGCCATCGCGATACCAGCGGCCAGGGCAGCCAGCAGCATCGAGGTCCCCAGCGGGTTCGCCCC
>CAZCQT010000422.1:0-2051 GCA_964500905.1 uncultured Moorellales bacterium | reverse complement strand
TTATTGTTAATGCTCTTCGCAAGTTTGAGAGTGCAGGTGTTATAGAATCTAAATCTTTGGGTATGAAAGGTACTTATATACGAGTATTAAATGATAATTTAATGGAAGAGCTGGATAAAATGAAAAGATAAAAGAACCTGTAAAGGTTCTTTTTCCCTTATGGAACACAAAAAGCAGTTCTGTAAAGAAAAATTTTTGTAACTTTGGGGTAAATTTAGGTGGATTTAGCAAAAAGAATCCCTAAGGATATTGCAGCTATAATATCCCTATGCTATACTAATCAATGGTGTAAAATACACACGCTTTTGGATTTTAAGAAAGGGTGCCTTAGTGGTCTTTCTTAAAGATGAAGAAGGTGGAGGCTTAAAACCAAAGAGAGGAGGTGGACTTAGATGGCAGTAATCTCCATGAAGCAATTACTGGAGGCGGGAGTTCACTTTGGACATCAAACCCGTCGTTGGAATCCGAAAATGGCTCCGTATATATTTACTGAGCGCAACGGGATATATATCATAGACCTGCAGAAAACCGTAAAAAAAGTTGAAGAAGCCTATGATTTTATCAGAAATGTAGTAAGCGAAGGTAAATATGTACTATTTGTAGGTACAAAAAAACAGGCACAAGAGGCAATTCGTGAAGAAGCCGAGCGTTCCGGGATGTTTTACGTTAACGAAAGATGGTTGGGAGGAATGCTCACTAACTTTCAAACGATTCGCCTTAGAATAGACAGGCTACATGAGTTGGAAAAGATGGAAGAGGATGGCACTCTTGCACTTTTGCCAAAAAAAGAAGCAGCTCAATTGATGGCAGAAAGAGATAAGTTGCAGCGTTTTTTGGGTGGGATCAAGTCGATGAAAGATCTTCCGGGAGCCTTGTTTATTGTTGATCCGAGAAAGGAAAGGATTGCACTAGCTGAAGCCAAAAAAATTGGAATTCCAGTGGTAGCTATTGTTGATACAAATTGCGATCCGGATGAAGTTGACTATGTCATACCTGGTAATGATGATGCTATAAGGGCGGTAAAGCTTTTAACAGCTAAAATGGCTGATGCCGTTTTAGAGGCTACACTGGGTCAAGTAGGTCAAGAGTCTAGTGAAGAAGAAAATGATGAAGAGTAAGATGTTATTTAGCTGTGAAGCCCCTAGAAGGAGGTGAGCAATCATGATCACTGCTGCAATGGTAAAAGAACTGAGGGAACGAACTTCGGCTGGAATGATGGATTGCAAAAAGGCCCTACAAGAAACAAATGGTAATATGGAGTCAGCAATCGAATATCTCCGTGAAAGAGGACTTGCCGCCGCCGCAAAAAAAGCTGGCCGCTTGGCAAGCGAGGGTTTGGTAACGTCATATGTTCATGGTGTAGGTAAAATAGGTGTTTTGGTTGAGGTAAATTGTGAAACGGATTTTGTAGCTAAAACGGATAAATTTAAAGAACTATGTCATGATATAGCTATGCATATCGCTGCTTCCAAACCGGAATTTATTTCAAGAGAAGAGATTTCAGCTGACTTGATTGAAAAAGAGAAAGCCATTTTGAGGGCACAAGCTTTAAATGAGGGTAAACCTGAAAAAATTATTGAAAAAATGGTTGAGGGCCGAATTGATAAATTCTTTAAGGAAGTGTGCTTGTTGGAGCAAGACTTTATTAAAGATACAGATATGACGGTTCAGGATTTAATTACCGGAGCTATTGCTACCATAGGTGAAAACATTTCAATTCGTAGATTTGCACGATTTGAAATGGGGGAAGGGCTTGAAAAACCTGGTTGTGATTTGGCCACTGAGGTTGAAGCCATGCTTAACTAGGGAAAAAAGAGAGCACATTTGTGTTCTCTTTTTTTAAAAACATATATTTTTTAGAGGTTTTTAAAAGGGTCTTGTAGAATAATATGACTTTAGGTATAACGGAGGTTACAATAAGCCTATGACTAAACCTATGTTTAAAAGGGTAGTTTTAAAATTAAGCGGTGAAGCACTAGCAGGTGAAAAAGGTTTTGGAATCGATCCGGTTATGCTACGTGCAGTAGCAGAGCAGGTTAAAAATATTATTG
>CAZCQT010000421.1:0-2052 GCA_964500905.1 uncultured Moorellales bacterium | reverse complement strand
AAACATCCATTAGTATAATATCAGGAGAAATTTTTTTTGCTAAATTTAAAGCCTCCTCGCCATTTGTAGCTATCTCAACAACAAAACCATCTCTAAGCGTTTCTTGTATCAAAAGAATATGTTCAGGAATATCATCCGCAAGTAAAACAACAGGCTTTTTCTCAGTTAACATACTAATTACTCCCTTCTTCTAATAAAATTCACACTATAAACCTGTCAACAATCATTTGCAATTCCTCGGACATTTTTGCTAAAGAGACAGAGGTTGATGCAATTTCCTCTGTTGCAGCTAATTGCTCCTCGGTGGAAGCCGCTACATTTTGAGAGCTTGCCGCTGTATCATTAGAAACTAACTCAGCAGTTTCAATAAACGTCTTGACTTGCTCGGATAAAGATTCTAATAGTAGTGTGGCATTAGAAATTTCATTGCTCTGATGAGTTACATTTGATATATAATCAATAATTTCTTTAAAGTTCCCGCCTAAAGACTTAATTAGCTTATCCCCTTCTAACACCTCAATCCCAGTGAGTTCCATGGAGGTTAAGGCATGTTGGGTTTCTTTTTGGACGGAAGTAATTAATGTAGCAATTTTTTGAGTTGATGTAGCTGATTGCTCCGCGAGCTTCCTTACTTCATCTGCCACCACAGCAAAGCCCCTTCCGTGCTCTCCTGCCCTAGCGGCCTCTATGGCCGCATTTAAAGCCAATAAATCAGTTTGAGAAGAAACATCTGAAATTAACTCTGTAATGCTGCCAATGTTATCTGAATATTCCCCTAAGATTTTAATGGAACCCGCCAGTTCATTAACTGCGGAACTTATTAGCCCCATTTTTTGAACAACGATACTAACGCCTTCATTGCCATCCTTTGATTTTTGCAGAGTTTGGTCCGCAACAATTGCTACTCGATCCGCATTCGCTGCAATTTGATGAACATTTATTACCATTTCATTAATTGAAGCCACGCCTTCGTGAATTCTTTTAGATTGTTCCTCCGCCCCGGAAGCTACCTGTTGAATGCTCGCTGCAATTTCTTCATTGGCTGCATTAGATTGTTCCGCACTGGCAGACAACTCCTCGGAAGTTGATGCAACCTGAACGGAAATATCTTTCACTTGGTTTATAATCTGTCTTAACCCCACAATAAAATTATTGATTCCCTTGCTTAAGTCTCCAATTTCATCCTTTGTCTGAATACCTACCTCCAGGGTTAAATCCCCACCGTGCTCTGCCAGCGTTTCCACTTCAAACTGAATCTTTTTTAACGATTTTGTTATATTACTAACAATAATTACTGCCAAAATTATCGCTAATACAAACACAACAACGAAGATTCCAATAATAATTATTATGGCCTGCTGACTGGCAGCATCAGCATCAACAATAAATTGATTAGCTTCAACTTCAGCCAACTCCCTAATATTTTCAATATCACCCGAAATTTTATTAATTAAAGGAGCTCCGTTGCTTCTTGTAATTTCCGCAGCTTTTTCGCTTTGTCCAACTAAGGAAAATTCGATAACCTCATCTCTGATGGGTTTCCATGAGTTAAATTTCTTTTCAATTTCAATAACTATTCCCTGATCTCCAAGAAATCTTTCCTTAACAATATCAATATTATTGTAAATATTTTGCTCCAAATCATTTACTTTTTCTTGGGCCTCTTTAATTTGACCGGTGGTCTGAAAGGAAGCAATATCTTTCATATAGCGACTTATATCCATGACATCCCTTTCCATTTCCAAAACATTTACTGACACAGTGTAGGAATGTTTGTAAAAACTATCAAGTAAAGCAGATATATTAGACAAGGAAATAAAGGAAACTACACCGCTAATCATGGTTAAAAGAATCACAAAAACGAAACCCATAGTTATTTTTTTGGATATTCTCATATTACTTAGCACATTACCACTCCTTTAAATTTAGTGATTTTAAACCCATAACTTTGTTTTTAAAAAAGATAAACATGAACAGAAATTTCAAGCCAAACAAGGCTGTTTTTTGCAAGTCCTATTTGGAGAAAGTTGCAAATAATTTTTCCATAGTATT
>CAZCQT010000420.1:0-2052 GCA_964500905.1 uncultured Moorellales bacterium | reverse complement strand
GTTTCCTTGGACATGGATAAAATTAATTTAGATGCGAGTTTTTTGCTGTGTATAGGTAAAGGCTCCAAGGAAAGGATTATTCCCTTTGGTTCCATAGCTAATAATTATCTTAAGCAATATTTGGATTGGGGCAGAAGAGAACTAATTGGCAAGAGGAGTTGTAACGCGGTATTTTTAAATCATTTGGGCACCCGTTTAACCAGGCAAGGTTTTTGGAAAATTCTTAAAAAGTATGTAAAAAAAGCAGGCATTGAGAAGAATGTAACGCCTCATACCTTAAGGCACTCCTTCGCTACCCACCTACTTGAACATGGTGCTGATTTAAGGGCAGTACAGGAAATGCTTGGTCATTCAGATATTTCTACTACACAGATATATACTCATATTACACAAAAAAGATTGAAGCAGGTCTACGATAACACCCATCCAAGGGCCTGATAAAATTAGGAATGCAGACAATAACCAGCTTAGCAGGCACGATGGAGGAGATTTCCATGGCTATGAAAATGACTGAAAAAATTAAAGAAACAACTGATTTTTTATTAAACAAGTTTGATAAACCTGAGGTAGGAATAATTTTAGGCACCGGCCTTGGAAATCTTACAAACAAAATAAATGAGGGAACAGATATTCCTTACCGGTCAATTCCTAATTTTCTTTACCCTACGGTTTTAGGTCACACCGGGAGTCTAGTTAGCGGGAAATTAGGGAAAAAGAATGTTTTGGCAATGAACGGACGTTTTCACTACTATGAGGGCTATGAACTGTCTGAGATAACCTTTCCTATTAGAATAATGGCGGAATTAGGTATCCAAAAATTAATTGTTACCAATGCTGCCGGTGCAATTAACCCCAAATTTTCTCCCGGAGATTTAATGATAATTGAAGATCATGTTAATTTTACCGGTATTAATCCCTTAAGGGGACCAAACCTTGAAACCCAGGGTGAACGCTTTCCTGATCTTTCTGAAGCATATAACAGTAAAATGATAAAAGCAGTCCAAGCAATTGCTTTAAAACTTAATATAAAATTACAAACGGGTGTTTATGCATGGATGACAGGGCCCAGCTATGAAACACCTGCAGAAATAAAAGCCCTTTCCTTACTGGGTGTTGATGCTGTCGGAATGTCAACGGTTCCCGAGGTAATTGTAGCAAATCATTGTGGTTTAAAAACACTGGGGGTTTCTTACATTACCAATATGGCATCGGGTTTAAAATCGGGCAAATTAAATCATAATTCTGTTCTAGAAAGTGCTCAAAAGGGCCAGATAACTTTTCAAAACCTCGTTGTTGGAATTGTTGAAGCAATTTAGGAGGAATAAGGAAATGCAAGCTGTTGAATTAATAATAAAAAAACGAGACGGGCAAAAGCTTAGTGAAGCTGAAATAAGCTATCTAATAAAATCTTATGCTTCAGGCCAATTAACAGATTATCAAATGGCTGCCTGGCTAATGGCGGTATATTTTCAAGGTCTTGATAGTACCGAAACCTTTGCACTAACTAAGGCAATGCTTGAATCCGGTAATACTATCTGTTTTTCCCCTTTACAAAACCTTATAGCGGATAAGCACAGTACAGGTGGAGTTGGTGATACTACTACCTTGGTTTTGGCACCATTGGTATCTGCAGCAGGAGTACCTGTGGCTAAGGTATCTGGTAGGGGTTTGGATTTTACAGGGGGGACCATTGATAAGTTGGAATCCATACCCGGGTTCCGCGTTGAATTGTCGAACAATGAATTTATTTCTCAAGTCAGCAAAATAGGTATTGCCATCACAGCTCAAACAGCAAATTTAGTGCCGGCTGATAAAAAGCTTTACAGCCTAAGAGATGTTACTGGTACTGTTGAAAGTCTTCCTTTGATAGCGGCAAGCATTATGAGTAAAAAAATCGCTGCCGGAGCAAATATAATTTTGCTTGATGTAAAAGTCGGTAGAGGGGCCTTTATGAAAACAATAAATAAAGCTACTAAATTGGCACATATGATGGTTGAGCTTGGGGAAAAATTTGATGTGGCAACTACTGCAGTAATCTCCGGCATGGAGGAG
>CAZCQT010000419.1:0-2067 GCA_964500905.1 uncultured Moorellales bacterium | reverse complement strand
AATGGGTGTGTGGATTCCTGGCCAGTATCATCAGCCCTGATGTATATCTGTCGAGCCTGCTGACAGCATGGAGTTTAAAGTCCTCGTAAACATTAATTAAAGTACCCTCTTGATGGTCGGCAACAGGGTGGGTGACCATACCCCTGGGTTTTGAAGCAACTACTAAGTAGTCATCATTATAAAGAATCTTTACTCCTGACCTATTCGGCAAAATTTTTGCTTCTATCTGGTCACCTTCATTTAAAGTCAGTTCTATAATATCGCCTTTGTTGGCAAAATCCACCATTCTCATATTTAGGCCGGAGAGTTTAACCTGACCATATAGACGAATCCTTTTTGCCAGACTGGCAGACATCCTGTAGGTTCCCCTAAGAATCTCTATTATTTTTTTGTTATCATCTTCGTCTTTAACTTCAAAATTAAGTTTCATCAAGATCCCACCAGTTTTTACTAATAAATCTAAGTAATTATAAATTACAAATATAATTATTGTGGTCTATAAAACTCCTCTACTATAAAATTCTTCTTAAAATTTTTTATAAATATATTTTTCAAATTATATTTAATAAAATGCTTCTATAAACCAAGTTTTATAATATATCTCCATAATCAGTTTTATAAATCACATATGATTATAGCAATATGGGACTTATTTTCCCTCTTTTTTAATCCTTAAATCGTAGGACTATAAATATCTTTTTAAATTACAAAAAAAATCTTTACTTAAGCTTATTTATGTGCATATTCAACAAAAATATATGCAAAGCTATGTATAAATCATCATTTTAATTAAGGAGATATTATTGATAAAAAACGTCATAAATGTTACCATTCTTCAGGGAGGATTTGAATATGAAAGATATCAATAAAAATGCCCAAAATACAATCTCAGGTCAAAATTTAAAAGACAAATCAAGGGAAACACAAAAGGAAAAGTATGATCAATTAGACCGATTTATCGATAAAAATATCAGTAAGCCGGGTTGTTTAATGTCCATACTTCAGGAGGCCCAGAATATTTTCGGCTATCTTCCTTTAGAAGTTCAAAAAAAGGTTTCCATCAGGCTGTCAATACCTGTTGCGCAAATCTATGGTGTTATCACTTTTTATTCTTTCTTTAGCCTAGAGCCCAAGGGGGACAATATTGTTAGTGTCTGCATGGGCACTGCCTGCTACGTTAAAGGGGCAGATCTGGTTCTCGAGAAGATAGAAAAAGATCTTGGTATTAAGGCAGGGGAATGTACTGAAGACGGAAAATTTTCCATAAATGCATGTAGATGCATAGGCGCCTGTGGTCTGGCCCCGGTTATAACCATAAATGATGACGTTTATGGAAGAGTAGAGCCCGATCAGATACCGGAGATTTTATACAAGTACAAGGAGGCCAGATAGATGAATATTTATAGGAGCCATGTTCTTATTGGTATTAACTCCAAATGCAAGTCCTTTACTCAGGACGAGATGTTCGACAAATTTATAGGGTCCCTTGAAAAATACGGGCTTAGCGACCAGATAAAGGTAATTAGTACTGATGGACTGGATGTTGCATGTGAAGATGGTACAATTATTCTGGTTTATCCCGAAGGTGTTACATACCAGGGAGTTAGACTAACTGATGTTGATGAGATAGTGGAGAACCACCTCCTTAACAACAGGTTTATAACAAGACTTATGCCTTCAGTTACTGAAGATATTAAGGGCCTCTCTGTTGGTATAGACCAGACAGAATATTTCAGAAGGCAAAAAAGGATAGCCCTGAGAAACTGCGGGATTATTAACCCGGATAGCATAGATGAATATATAGCCAACGATGGCTATCAGGGACTGGCCAAGGCCGTCACAGAGATGACTCCTTCTGAAGTCATACAGGAGGTTAAAGAATCTGGCTTAAGGGGCAGGGGAGGCGGTGGCTTCCCGGCAGGAAACAAGTGGGAGTTTGCTGCCAAACAAAAGAGTGACAAAAAGTTTGTCTGTTGTAATGCAGATGAGGGTGACCCCGGAGCATTTATGGATAGATCAATTTTAGAGGGAGATCCCCACAGTCTGATTGAGGCCATGGCCATTGCA
>CAZCQT010000418.1:218-2073 GCA_964500905.1 uncultured Moorellales bacterium | reverse complement strand
TAAAGTAAAAAATAAGAAGAAAGAGGTATGAAAAATGAGTAAATTTAAATTTGGAAATTTTGAGGTTGAGTTTGACCCCACAGATGTGGCATTTGTAGAAAGGTATGAGGCAGCAGCGGAAAATTATCAGAATAAAGTCAAAAGCATATCTACAGAAGGTAAAGCTTCGGAAACCATGAAATCTGTCTGTGAAATCTTCTTTGATACATTTGATGGTATTTTTGGTGCGGGGACAAGCACAAAAATGTTTGAAGAAATACTGAGCGTGGATTTATGTGTAAAGGCGTTTAAGCAGTTGGTTGAAATGATGAACGACTATAGTGCAACACTGAACCAGATTACAAACATAGGCGGTAACCGAACTACAAGACGGGCGAAGAAGAAATGAACATATTTCTAGATTTTGCATTAACATCTTGTAATTTCACTCATACTCGTTTATAATAAATGTATTAGAGTATGAAATGCTTGGAGGGTGTTTGATGAAAAAGATACTATGTTTTTTGTTGGTTACAGGGATGTGCTTAGGAATAAGCGGATGTAATTTAGGAAAAGACGTTTCTACTGAAACCCAAATCGATTTAAGTGGAATGACACAATTTACAGTAGAAGGCGAGTATTCAATTTGTTACAAAGAGGGTTGGACGCCAATGTCCATCAATACGTTGCGCTTAATCAAGGGTGATTCAGCATTTTTGATGGGTGATAGTGATATTACAGAAGGTTCTGCATTTAAGTCTAAAAAGGCCAGCGAACAATTGGAGTACTTTTATAAAAGGATGGTTGAATATGTAGAATTTGTGGAAAACACACCAAGTGAAGGGGTTACATTAAAGTCTCTGGGCTTTGAAAAAAGCAATGTATATTCAGTAAATGAAAACTGCATTGCCGTTGCTCCTTTTAAGACATCTGATGGACGTGTGGTTGTTTATTTAGTTGCCTTAGACCGCAAAACCAATTTACTTGCCAGACTAAGCTATACCACGAATGAGGAAACCACTTACCTCGGTGAGATAGATGAAGTACGCGGAATGTTCGGGACGTTGAGAATGGATGGCGTTACTACAAAAAAGATTGCAATTCCTGATTTCAGCAACATTGAAGGATTAACACCCGAACTTATGACATCCCTTTATGGTGAACCTGTGGATGCGCAAGAGAAGAATCTTGTTAAAGAAGATGGCAATGTAATGCACATGCTCCATTACCAATATGATAATCTCAATTTCACTTTTGCCGATGGCATTCTTGGCGGCGTTTATGTTCAACCCGGTGGTGTGATATTTGAAAATTTAGATAGCACCACAGCCGAGCAGGTAAGTGGCGTACTCGAGAAATATGGTATTGTAATAATCCAAGAAGTATCAGTCATGCAAAAAATGGAAAGACAGCCGGACGGGCAGCTGCTTACCACCACAAAGTTGGTTGGTTGGGGTAGCAACAGTGGCGAAGTAACCGATAAAATAAAATCCGTTGAACTTCAAGAAACTGCTTTCCGCGTTATATACAATGAAGAACTATTTGAATTAATATATGCTGCGGTTGTAGATGAAGGCATTCCTACAAACTAACGTAGTAAAATAGAAGCCTTGGCAGCGGAGGAAGTTGTATTGGAAAATGGAGGAATCAGAAAGAAATGAAAAAAATATTATGTTTATTATTGATTGGAGTGATTTGTATGGGGCTTGGCGGGTGTGGAGATACTGCCGGTAAATTCCTTTACTCTGCATGGAAAAGTGTAAATGGCGTTTCAAAAGGTGAGCAAAAGGCATTGCTTAAGCATTTGGAGAAAAAGTACGGGGAAAAGTTTGTCATTGACGAAATATTTTTACCCGATGATGAATCCTCTCTTAAT
>CAZCQT010000418.1:0-208 GCA_964500905.1 uncultured Moorellales bacterium | reverse complement strand
CATCGGTTTATCCCGAGGGGCGCGAGAACGAAAGTTTCTATGTTTCGTTGGGCACAAGGTTTAGTAGAAACTGGGTAGACGATTATGCGATCCGTTCGCCGGAAAAACGCATGAATCCAATCTATATGGAATGGGTTCAAAGCGTGATCCCGTCGGCTAGGGTCACTGTTGAGTTGTCGACGGGGCAGACGGAATTGTTTTACAAGGC
>CAZCQT010000417.1:0-2092 GCA_964500905.1 uncultured Moorellales bacterium | reverse complement strand
GTTCGGTTGTGACTGACAAGCAAGGCAAGTTTTATGAGCAGATAGAGTATTTTCCATATGGCGAGACATGGATAAACAACAAGGCGACGGCGGAACAGGCTAGCAGCCCATACAAGTTTACTGGAAAGGAATATGACCCGGAGACAGGGTGGTATTACTTTTGGGCACGGTACTATGACGCGAAGCTGAGCAGGTGGATTAGTGCAGACCCAGCTATGTCAACCGGTGAATATTTTCCAACAAGTAATAAAAGAAAAAATGCTAATTTACCTGGAATGGGTGGTGTGTTTAATTCGGCAAATCTTGATGCCTATCAATATGCACATGATAATCCAACAAAATATACAGACCCCGATGGTCGAGTGACCTTCGATCAGAAAACCAAAAAGCTTGTTGCTGAACCCGGTGGAAGTATACCTGTTAATAATAGGGAAACACGTGTTAAACAAAAAGGCGATGGTATGCTACCTGATGGTGAAACAGCTTGCAGGTATAGAGGTTTACAGGGTGGTGTAGAAGAATTTGTTGGAAAAAATATGACAGTTGGTCAAATTAACGATGCAACTAGCAGCTTAACCAGTGATGCTGATCCGGCCATGAAGCCAGGTGGCAAATATTCTGTTAATAGGCCAATTGATGTTATAAAAGATGCTTTACAAAGATTAGGTGACGATCCAAGTAATTATAATATTTTCATTTTAAAGCCAGGTGATGAAGGTTATGAAAACGCGTCTGGCAAAGCTACATATACATTAAGAGGGATGGAATCAAAAGAAGTAAAAGGAAAAATCGGGCATTGGCAAGTTGGTGATGGGGCTGGTAATTTCATATGGGACCCATGGAATGGACCAACTCATAATAAAAACAGGAAAATGTTAGAAATTCAATATATTTTCATTAGACCTAAGGAGGAATAATAATGAAAAGTAAGAAACTTATTTTAATTCTATTAATTACTATAATTGGTTGTGAAAATTTAAAAGAACAAGATGCTTTATGTGGTATTTGGAATCAAGGTAAAATAACTAGTGATAAATTTGCCTATACAATACCAGATTATGATAAAAATTACAAGGTTCGTGATGGTTATATTGTTATAGAAAAAAGTCAAAAGCATAAAGGCATTATTTATGATCTTTCTGAGAATCTTTTTATAACTGATGTTAACGGAAAATTTCCAAAATTATATTTAAATGTTAAAGCAAGTTATATGGGTTTCGAAAACAATGCGCAAGTAGAAAAATGGCGTTATGGGAAAATTATAGTACACTTTATAGATAATAATACAATTTGGTTTGAAAATGCATTGAGTGAAGAATTAAATCATCTTTTAAAAGTAAGACATTTTAGTTTAGATTTTGGTTCCGACAAAATCTTTTATAGGGCTGAACAGGTTGAAAAATCAATACCAAAAAACAAAGGAGAATTGGAGTAGGTAAAAGTACCGCTGTCATTACATAGTCTGTACATTGACGGTGCCACTAACAAGGCTGTTCTAAACAAAGCGGTTCCGATAACGGAAGTGCGCCAGGAAAGCTCAATACTTCTGACAGGGTGAAAGTCCCCGTCAGGAAAGGCCTAACCATCCGCCTGTACCGAGTGTTGAATCGAAGCTGGTGACAGCAAGATTAAGCGTACACAGGCGCACACCCCAATGCAGTGACAAAGGCCGGAACACGGGCAATGGCGTATGACCTTAACGGAAATATGACGCAGATGACAGATAGCCCTGATAGCCCCCTAACACTTCGACAGGCTCAGTGCGACGCCCCTGGAGGGGGCAAGGATACAAGTGTTGTAACCACATACCAGTACGATTCAAGCGGCATGCGTGCATTAAAGAAAGGCAAGTACGGCGCAGTGCAGTATGTTAGTGAGAATTATGTGGTGAGGAATAAAGACTTAATAAGCAAGCATGTGTTTGCAGGGAATACAAGGCTTGTTTCAAACATGGTGATGAGGGAAGAGAAGAGCGGAAAGATGGTGGCAACGGAACAAGGGAGTTATTATTATCATGCTGATCATTTAGGGTCAAGCTCGGTTGTGACAGATAAGCAAGGCAAGTTTTATGAGCAACTGGAATATTTCCCGT
>CAZCQT010000416.1:0-2106 GCA_964500905.1 uncultured Moorellales bacterium | reverse complement strand
ACAAGGCCATTACCAATAAACCGGCGGCGGTCCCTACATAAAACTCCGTAGTAGTGGGATTACCAATCATAACGGAACCAGTACCCGCTACAAAAAGACCATTGGCAGCTAAGACAAGCCAGAAGCCTTTAATTGACCTGCCAGCCAGCAAGGGTATGCCAACCATGGCCAACACTACACCGACAATGATAGTGGGTGTACCGACGGCATAAGAATAGTTAACAAATCTGGGGTCATTAATCAAGAGACTCCAAAGAATTCTAAATCCTCCGTGAAAGTTAGCAAAGTTCCAGGCTGCCGTAAGGCCAATAGACATAAAGACTACAAAGCTGGCTGCCTTTGTTTTGCCGGGTGATTCTTCCGTAAGTAAAATAATTAAGAAAGGAATTAAGCCCAAAAGCATCATGCCAACAGAGTTCATCACATAATTGGTGGCAAACTTGACAATAGGTCCGATTAAAGCAGCCCCCGCCACACAAGGGATAGCCGCAAAGCCTAAGGCTAAAGGACGGGCCCAATATTCCCCTCTTAAAATAGGTAGAGCTAAAAGCAACAACATAACTCCCGCTATCTTAGAGAGGGCACTCCAGAATGGATACCAAAAAGTAACCATCTTCGGGGCTGCCGACATCGCCGGGTTATTGGCAGCGGCAATAAACTTAATAGAATTTTGCAAAACATGAGACTGGGCGGTCATTGCTAGTTGCGGTATAACCAGCAGACAAATCAACCCCGCAATAACCGCAGTTATAGAGACAATTTTGCGGCCTTTCGCCGTTGTGTTATTAGTCAATCAATATCCCTCCCGACTTATTTATTGCACTTAATTTTAATTAAGCTTTTCTACAAAGAAGAAACCGGGGATCTTGTCATGATTATCAAGTACGAAGTTTGCTCTGTTATTCCATTTCTTCATCCAATCCTTATATTCGGCTTCCGTAACTGTGGGGTCACCGGAACCAAGCCTTCCCTGTAAAGCTTCCAAATCGGGGCCAGAGGGGGGCTGAGCATGCATAGGATTATAGGTGACCTCAACTTTTGCTCCGGTATCAATTCGCTCCCAAGTCCATCTAAAGGCAGTTAAAGGCGTTCCGGTCGGCTCGTCAGGAAAAACGATCAAGCCTTGCCTGTTGTAGTTGGGACCAAAAGAGGATCCTGGATAACCCGTATCATGAGTTGCACCGGTAATAAATTCAAAGATATCGGTAAAAACACCGGAATAGGTCAGATGAGCAACTTCTGGAGCATAAATCTTAATTTTACCTCTTTCCGGCACTTCTCCGTCTGGATAAAGGGCTGCCAATGCCTTTTTGGCTATGTTCCAAGCACCGGCGGTAGCGGCACAATGGTGTCCCGCATACTTAACCACTTCTTGATAGTAATAGGGAATAGGTCCGTCAATCTGTCCCATTAACTCCATAAAACCGTCTCTCATCATAATGGGCTCTTCCTGATTAATTCTACCTTCCTTAAAGTAGCTGTAGAAATCAATCGAATCAACGGACTGAGAAGAAGTGGCGGGAGTAGAGTTGCAACCTGCAATTGTCATAGCAAGCATTAGAATCAGGATAATGGCAACTAAATAAATGCTTTTTTTCATTCTCTTTTCCTCCTTGAATATTTTTTTTAAAAAACCGGCCATTTTCTTAGTTCACCTCCTTTTTTATAAAATAATTGTGTTTAAGTATTTGCCAAAGCAAATACCAAAATAAGTCAAATTAAAAGGCTTTTTTCTCTACTGGGAACTCCTTGAGCTTATCGATAGGGCTCCCTTGTTTTTTCAAAATGTTATAAACTTCAATTGCACCTTTGGTGCAGGACTCCGTACATTGCAAGCAAAAATTACATTCATCGTCTCTGATTACTCCTGTTTTTAGAGCCTCGGGCCCTAAAATATCCATTTGATTGTTCTTGCATTCCCTAAGGCATCTATTGCAATGAATGCATTTATCCAGATTAATTCGTAGTCGAAAAATCCTGAATCTGCTAATAAGGGCCAGAAGTGCTCCTATTGGGCATAAATATTTACACCAGGTGCGCCGCTCCAGTGCTTCCGCAAAGAAAATTGCCAATAGCACCAAAAGTTCCGGGCCCAAGAAAAAACCC
>CAZCQT010000415.1:0-2112 GCA_964500905.1 uncultured Moorellales bacterium | reverse complement strand
GATTAAACACCTCTTTTTGAAATTTGCCGTTTTCTTAAACATCTAATAACCACCTTCCCTTTCCACCGACAGGCTTCTTATCAAAATGACCGCGGGTAGAGATGGCATCCCTTTACATTTTAAAAGTCCCTGTTTTCGGCAGGTTCCTTCCGCATTTCGGCAAAACCCCTGCCCGACACCGAACCACCTGCTATAACCACGCAATGGCAAGATAAACAGGTGGCAAAACACCTGTCCCCTTGTCACCTCTTAAGGCTGTTTCAACTCAATAATATCCGTAGCGATCTTATCTACAAATCTCTTATCATGTTCAACTAAAATCATCGTAGGAGAATATTCCAAAATCATA
Organism: uncultured Moorellales bacterium; assembly: GCA_964500905.1. Classification (GTDB taxonomy): domain Bacteria; phylum Bacillota; class DULZ01; order DULZ01; family DULZ01; genus JBBAFB01. Next base: position 1,763 of record CAZCQT010000415.1, on the reverse strand, counting down.
TTTTCTATCTGAATTCTGGAAATTACATCAATATAATTTAGGGGCTCGTCCCAAACATACAGGTGTGCCTCCTCGCAGATGGACTTGGCTAGAAATATCTTTTTCTTCTGGCCCATGCTAAAGCTCTCAATAGGGATTTCAAATTGATTTCTGGAAAAGCCCAGCTTCCTCAAGGTAATTAAAAATTTTGTTTTATCTATTTGTTCCCTGCCGATAAATTCATTTATAGTACCGCTGACAAAATGGAATTTTTGAGGAACATAAGAAATAATAATGCCTTTCGCAATTTGAAGCCTGCCTTGCCAAGGAATGTCCTCACCTAAGACAGCTTTGATAATACTGGATTTACCGCTTCCGTTATCCCCCTGAAAAACAATGCAATCCCCTTTTTCTACTGTAAATTGTATGGATTCGAAGATACAATTATTTTCATATGAAATTGTAAAATCATCTGCATGTATATACTGTTTTGCGTGATGAGCCAATACACTCATCTGCAATTTATCCATGACTTCAATATTTTTTAATAATTTTTCCTTTTCTTCAACGACCTTCTCATATCTTTTTTCAAGATTTTTGGAGCGTTTCATCATCTTGGCCGCCATGTGGCCTACATAGCCCTTATCGGGCTTTACTCCCGTTATTTTAGAATTTTTGGTTGCCTCCACCTTATCAGACCATAACGCTTTTTCCCTGGCGGATTGTTTTAACCGTCTGATTTCTTTTCTGAGCTTTTGATTTTGCTCCAATTCAAACCGGTCTTCCAAATTTTTATTTTCCTCCCAGGTGTCATAGGTTCCCCGCTGTAGAACTATCTTGCTTTTTTCTATGGTTAAGATGTGGTCTGCTATAGAATTGATGAAATCCCTATCATGGGAGACAAGAATAAAGCCCTTTTTTTTCTTTAAATATTTTGCCACCACTTCCCTGCCATGGGCATCGAGATGGTTCGTGGGTTCATCGATCAGTAAAAATTTTTCTTCCTCCGCAAACAATAAAGCCAACAAAATCTTGGTTTGCTCGCCTCCACTTAAGGTGGCAAATGATCTGTATAATGTATCTTCTTCCATGGCTAAAAAATTCATTTCCCTTTGTAATTTCCATAATTCAAAACCGGGCTGCAACAACTCCAGTAGATCCATTGTCATAATATCATAATTATCAATAAGAAATGGAAAGTAAGCCATGGGAGTTGGTTTTGTAATCGACCCGCTATGGGGGTATTTGCCCATTAAAAGGTTTAAAAATGTTGTTTTTCCATAACCGTTTCTGCCGATAAACCCCAGCTTCCAATCAGTATCTAATTGTAGATTCAGATCATTAAAAATAGGTTCCAAACTGCCCGGATATTCAAAGGTTAAATTACGAATATCAATTAATGCCATAAAAATTCTCCCTTCCCAATTAAGTTGCCAGCGAGAATCACCCTTTAAAAATAAAAAAGGCTGAAAGCAGAGAGCTCCCAGTCTGATAGACAAAAATAAATCTCAATTATTTTTGTTGGTAAGTTCGTTTAAATAGATGGAAAGAGATTTCTCGCTAAATGTGCACAACAAAATAAGTCCCTACGAAAAGCAAAGCAATAGTTGTGCTTATTAAATTCATTATTCAGCAAGAAATTGACGCATGTTCCCGCCCCTTCCAGATTATTATTTTAATTTTACCACACCCTTTATCTGTTTTCCATGATTAAGACAATAATAAATTCCATTCCTTTATAAAAGCCCCAACATCTACATATCAAGCTTTATTGGCTGCCCCTT
>CAZCQT010000414.1:0-2124 GCA_964500905.1 uncultured Moorellales bacterium | reverse complement strand
AGAAGGGACTTGGTCATTTAATGAAATTTTACTGAATGACAGCAAAATTGAGGCTTTGCCGGAATCCACATCCACCTTATTAGGGGAACTGATAAAAGATCCCGAGGCTCAAGAAATTTGGGATGTTCAAGCAAGAGATAGAGAAAAAATGTTTCATTATCTCGCACCTATACATGTTAAAGAATCATGCTTGAGCTGCCACAGCGAAAAAAGCACATTTGACCTTACTCAAAAGGTGCCCAGCTATACCTTGAATCAGTTACTTGGAGCGGTCAGCTTGGAGATGCCCATGTACGCCCTTGACAAAACAATTAAAATGGATCTGACATTGCAAATGGTTTTTATTGTTTTAATGCTGACCTTGATTGCCCTAGCCGTTTTTATCTTTGTACAGAGGGCGGTTGAGCAGCCACTAAATCAGCTTATACTGGTAGCTCAGAAATACGGACAAGGTCATTTGGATAGTCCTTTTCCAAAGATCAAGGCACCGGCAGAAATTGAATTAATGGCGGAACAATGGCTTGCTATGACTGAACGGTTAAAGGGTTTTTATATTGATCTGGAAAGCCAAGTTAAGGAAAGAACCTCAAAATTAAGGGATGCCAATAGAATTCTTGAGGAGCAGAAAAAGGAGCTTGAGGAAGCGAATAAAATAAAATCGGAATTTCTGGCTAGTGTCAGCCATGAGCTGAGAACTCCTTTAACTTCAGTTATTGCTTTTGTGGAGCTGCTACTGGAAGGTATCGGCGGTCCTGTCAATGAGCAGCAAAGAGACTATTTGGAAGGTGCCTTGCGAGGTAGTCACCGCTTAGAGGATTCAATTAACGATTTGTTGGATATGGCAAAAATTGAAGCGGGGAAGATGAGTTTGTATTGTACTTATTTTTCCCTGAAGGATCTTGTTCTGGATTTGAACAGAAGGATGCACTCTTTAATTCTGACAAAAAAGCTTGATTTTAAAGTTAATTTGGCAGAAGATGTAAAAGGTATTTATGGTGACAGAGAAAAAATAGAAAGAATTTTACTTAATTTAATTAGTAATGCTATTAAGTTTACTCCCATGGGCGGTAAGATTTTAGTTAAGGCCAACATGGACGAGCAAGGATTAATTGTTCAGGTCGGGGATACAGGACTGGGAATTAAAAAAGAGGATCAGAAGCATATATTTGACGCTTTTAGGCAAGTGGATGGCTCTACTACGAGAGTATACAAGGGTACAGGTTTGGGTCTGGCAATTGCGAAAAAATATGTGGATTTGCATGGGGGCCTTATCTGGGTTGAAAGTGATTTGGGTAAAGGCTCGGCATTTTACTTTACTATACCCGGAAAGCCTACAGAAACGGAGGTGGTTAAGGATGGAGCAGAGAAAAATTTTGGTAGTGGATGATGAGGAAGATATTACAAAAGTTATTGAGCATAGATTATCAAAGGAGGGGTACAGGATCATCACAGCCAGCGACGGTGAGGAAGCAATGTGGCTTTTTCAGCGAGAGCAGCCTGAGTTGATGATTCTTGATTTAATGCTGCCAAAAATCGATGGGTTTGAAGTCTGCAGATTAATTAGGGAAAAATCCGATGTGCCCATTATTATCTTGTCAGCCAGAACAGATGAACTGGATCGTTTGCTGGGTTTTCGAATGGGTGGAGATGATTATATGACTAAGCCATTTAGCCCATCTGAGCTCGCCCTTCGTGTTAAGGCTATATTTAGGCGGATATCCGGCGTAGAGTCAGGCGGCAAAACTTCTTTTGATACACTTAAGCAAAAGGGTTTGGAGATTAATCCCAGTAATTATACCGTTACTTTAGCTGATAAGGAGGTTCAACTGACACCCAGGGAATTTAAATTACTTTGGTTAATGGCATCTCAACCTGAATATGTGTTTAGTCGTGAGCAGCTACTTGAGCAAATTTGGGATAGTGAATCGGCCAAAGATGCGGATAATGTCACGGTTATGATAAGCCGTTTAAGGGATAAGATTGAAGAAAACCCCGGTAATCCCAGCTATATAAAAACTGTTTGGGGTGCAGGTTATAAATTTTCCGGCAACTAAAGCTACGGAAACAATAAAAATACAGATTTTACCCGGCTAATTTTTGCCTCTTTGCTCAAACTATGAGCAG
>CAZCQT010000413.1:0-2135 GCA_964500905.1 uncultured Moorellales bacterium | reverse complement strand
AATATAAGTAAAATTCTTTATATATCGGAATCTACAACCTATAAACATATAGCTAATATCTACGGGAAGCTGGATGTTTCTACAATACAAGAATTTTTAGTCCGATTGCTTCGGTAATAATAATTTTAAGAATAAGTCCTTTCTAATATCCCAATATATACCCAGGTCCAATATGCAAATCTCGTCACATGTTTTTTAAATTACAACCCCTTTATAAACCTTCCCTTTTTAGCTATTGATGTATTACAAACATAATTTCGGAAGAATTTTTTGTTTGTCTGATTAAAAGTAATTATAAAATTATATCATTTCTTCTATGTCTTTGCAATTATCAAAATTATTGATATTAAATACGTAAATTTGTTAATTGTAATAAGATACTGTCCCATTATAATTTAATTGAAAGGTGTAGAAAATTGGGTGCCCGTATTAAGAAGCCTAGGTATGTATGCGTTTTCACTATCGCCCAGTAATTTTAAAAAAGGAGGAAAAAGCATGTCAACTGGAAAAGAAAAAGACAAGTTAGTTGAAGGAACGAGCGATTTAGAGATTACAAAGGAAGAGAAAAAAGGTGTTAAAGCCTCTAAAATGATGAAGGGCAGAAAAACAATTGCGTATCTTCAAGAGTTGAAAAATAAGGGTGAAAAGATTGTACAGATGTGTCCCGTAGATAGGGATAAATACTTTACAATGGCTGCTGAAATGGCAGGTGTTGATATCTGTCGCTTGACTGTTCCCGGTGAAAACATAGAAATGCAAATAAATAATGCACCGTGGTGGATTCGAACCATAAGAGATGCTGCTAAAATTATACACATCAATTTTTACATGCAAACACCAACCTTTTATACGAAGGAGGAGGCTCTAAAAAATGGGTCTATATATATGGCGAATGGGGCCGACTCATTGCTACCTATGGGAGTAAGCAACGAAACCCTAAAGTATATGGCCGATAATCATTTGGTAGTCTTTGGCCACGTAGGTGCTTTATCGGGCTGGCAGACTAACAGATATGGGGGATACAAGCGTTTGGGCAGGACTGCTGAAGATGCGATGAAGGTATTCCGTCAAGCTTATGAGTATCAAGAGAATGGTATGATGGGCATGACTATAGAACTGACTCCGATCGAAGTTACCAATGCCATAGCGAGTAAATTAAAGGTGCCTGTGGTAGCCATTTGTGCTGGAGGGGCTGCGGATGGATCCGAGATGGTTGACTTTGATACATTCAATATGATGCCCTCGGTTGCTTCTCATGCCAAGGTGTATGCAGACTTTTTTAAGTGGGCAGCTACTGCCTATGGTAGTTGGGCTCAAGATGTTCGCATGGGTGTATATCCCGAAGAAAAACATGGTTTTCATATGGAGGAAAGGGAGTTTGAAAAATTTCTAAACTTATTGGAGCAGAAATATTAGTTGCTCCACCTGATGAGACTTTTTAAGGATTCATTTTTTTAAAGGTGTAATATAAATTAAGCTGTAATTTTCAACATTTTTTTGAAAGCTCCATCAGTAAAATCTTCGGTTGATAAAATAATACAAGAAGGTGTATTTTATGTATAAATTTCATGAAGGATACCAAAGGCTTTTAGGTACGGATATTAATGGAATGGGCGATCGAACAACGGGTTTGGCCAAAGCAACACCTTTGAAGGATGTCATGGATCTGTCTGGGAAAACAGCAGTGGTTGCTGGTGGGGCAATGGGTTTAGGGGCTTGCATCGTAAACCGTCTTTGTGAGGCAGGAGCGAATGTTGTAATTGCGGATGTTGCAGTGGAATATGCAGATAAACTTATAGAGTTTTGTGAATCTAAAAATTATGATGTGAGATTTATAAAGACAGATGTTAGATTTGTAGAGCAAATTGAAACCGCTGTAGACTTTACCCTAAAGGAATTTGGCTCCATAGACATTCTTATAAATGCAGCTGCAATTTGGAGCCATAGATTGTTGTCAGAGATGACAGTTGACGCTTGGGATGAAATAATAGATACAAATTTAAAGGGAACAGTGTTTTTTGTTAAAGAAGTCGCAAAGGTTATGGAAAGGCAAAAAAGACCTGGAAAGATCATCAATATTGCTTCAGTTGCGGGAATTTCTGCAGATCCAGCTCCAGTCATGTTTGAATATGTGG
>CAZCQT010000412.1:0-2143 GCA_964500905.1 uncultured Moorellales bacterium | reverse complement strand
AAAATTTTAATTATGGCCGGTCTGGCTTGTTGCTTTTATCCTGCCGCATCCGCCCTGTTCTATGAGCATCAGCAAAAAGAAATTTTAACAACCTGGGAACAAAGCCTTTTAATTATCGGTAATGGGGATTCAAATCAGCAAACCGGGGACTTAGTACATGAGGCCGCAAATACAGGCATTGCTAAAAGTGAACAAGAAAAAAGATTAACTACCAAAAATGCTGAAGGAATTTTAAGTATTGAAAAAATTAATCTTTACTTACCCATTCTACAAGGAGCCACGGAGAAAAATTTAAATATATCAGTGGCCAGTATCGAACATACGGGCAAAGCCGGTCAAGCAGGCAATTATGTTATTTCCGGACACAGAAGTCATGGCTACGGAAAGCTTTTTAACAGATTAGAGGAGCTGCAGCCGGGAGACTTAATCAAGATTGATCAAGGAGAAAAAAGTTATTCCTATGCAGTAACAGAAAAGCTCCTGGTGCAGCCGGATGAGATTTGGGTTTTAGAAGGCAACAAAGACAAAAAAGAAATCAGCCTGATTACCTGCCACCCAATGATTAATCCTACCCTAAGATTAGTTATCAAGGGTGAATTGCAAGAAGGCGGGCAATAACCCGCCTTTACATTTATTTGTTATCTGTCCTTGGCCATGGCTACCGCACCTCTGGCGATAAAATAGCCTAAAGCGGTGCCCAAGGTAATATAAGCAGTAAAAATGAGATTATTGGTCTCATACCTCCAACCAAAGATATTGGGGAAAAACAAACCCAAACAGATGGCAAAGCCCCAAATTAACACCGGCTCCAAAAAGCTAAACATTAAGAGCTCCCCATTCTTTTCTAAGGGGTTGGCTTGGTAAGCCTTTAGCGAAACCCAAAAAAAAAGTCCAATCATTGCCAGCAATATGCCCAGCCTCAAGGCGAAATCGGGGTAGTAATAGTAATATCTTACAGGCGTAGCCATTAGGGATCCACTGGTAATACCTGGTTCTAACACCTGCCAGATTATAGTCCTGGAAGCCAGCTTTTCCATGGCCTGAACCACAGGACTTTGATAGCCATTTAAAAATTTACCCAGGGTTTGAGCACCGGACATTAAAATGTACCAGGGTGTTACAATGCAAATTGCCCCCACAATTCCTCCGAAGGTGTTGTTCCCCATTAGGGTTTGCACCATGAATAGGAAGCTAAAAACAGTTAATGCCATGGCTAAATTTAATAATGTCCACAAAGGAATACTGCTATAAGGGGTGATAATCCAATGACTGTTTGTTCCATAGAATAAACTCAAAGCAATAAAAACCACCAGGAAAGGAACAATGATGATTAAGGCACCTGTAAGCCACTTTGTGGTTATTATTTGTCTTTTGCTAAAAGGCAAACTTCCAAAGAGATCTCCCGTTGAATCCTGTCGATCATGCCCAAAAAGAGCAACAACCAAAAATACAATTCCCAGTAGAACAAAGGGCACCACCGTCTCATAATCCCCCAGAAGGGTTTTCTCAAACCAATGATACCAGACGCTGATTAATTTATCTGTAGAACCAGTTTCCTTAGCGTTATTAAGATAGGATATTTGGGGGTAGACCTTTAGCATAATTAGCACTGCAGTAAAGGCACCTATCACTCCCGCAGCTGTTTTCTTTTCTTTATAAAATAGTGCCTTAGACCAAAACCTTGTCATTTTTCAAACCCTCCCCTGCCGAATAAATATACATATCCTCTAAGCTCAAATCTATTTCCTCCACCAACAGCAGCCGGTATTGCTGCAGCTTTGCCTCAAATTCTTGAAGCTGCTCCTTGATAACCACCTGGTGCACCCTTCCCAACTGCTCTACCGCCATCACCCCGGGCCATTCCTTCAAATCCTTCGGCACTTCTTCCCCAAAGGCAATTTGTAGCTTGCGCACATTCCTTTTCATCGTCTCCAAGGAATTGTGATACTGAATCTCCCCATGATGAATAATGGCTATGCTATCACAAATTCTTTCCAAATCGGCTAGGTGGTGAGAGGATATAAAGATGGTCACACCCCGCTCCTCAACCTCCTGTAGCAATAAATTGATTACCTGTCTTTTAATCAAAGGATCCAAACCGGAGGTGTTTTTTTCTAAAACCAAGACCTCCGAGAAAATGCTT
>CAZCQT010000411.1:0-2145 GCA_964500905.1 uncultured Moorellales bacterium | reverse complement strand
AAATATCCTCCATAGTTTTAATGGGTCGGATTATTTCCGCACCCCAGTGAGGGTGTTTATGAAATATACCTATTTCCCCGGTGGTCAGGGGAAGGGTTTTATTTAACAACTCACGCTGTATTTCAATTTTACCAATATCATGTAGAAATGCCGCCAAACACAGCTTTTTAGTTGTTTGTTCATCAAGTCCGATTCGTCTTGCCAGTTTTTTCGAATATAAGACCACCCGCTCCGAATGACCATGGGTATAGCGATCTTTTGCGTTGATAATTGAAATTAATATTTTAATGCTGCTGATCATATCTTCCTCAGCAGCAGTTATTTCCATTTCCTCAAATACATTGAAATATAAACCAATCCTATTTTTTGAGCTGCTCTTTGCTTGATATAATGCTTGATCTGCAGCTTTGATCAGTTCTTTTTTACCTGTTGCATCTTGAGGATAGCTAGCAATGCCGCAAGAAATTGTCAATCGCCCGCTTGGCTGCATATCTGTTCCGTAAAAATTAGCGCCCGCAATTTTTTGCCTTATTCTCTCCGCAATTTCCCCAGCCTCCAGCTTAGTCAGACCAGGAAGAACCATAGCGAATTCTTCCCCGCCGTACCTTGCTGCAAAACCAATCCCGCATGTTTCTTGTTTTAAGATCTGCCCTACCTGTTTAAGGACCTCATCGCCGCTTTGGTGGCCATGGGTATCATTATAAAATTTAAAGAAATCTAAGTCCGCCATAATTAACAAAAGGCTCTGTTGTTGTGATTGGGCATTTTGAATTTCTAAATCTAACTTTTCCTGCAGGCAGCGGTGATTAATAAGACCCGTTAAACCATCGTAGTTAGCCAGGTTTTGTAAATAATGCTCAGTTTCCAGATCAATATCTCTGGAACTGCCTATTAGCCAGCTTACCAAAAAAAGAATGCTGACAAATATAATATTTGAGTCAAAAGAAACAGAATCAAATTTTATTGTTTGATATTTTATAAGGTCTATTATAAAAATCGCAGCGGAACATATTACTGCTACGGCAATACGGTAAATTTTACTGTTAGTCAGGGCAGCTAACAGAACAGGAATGAAATATAAACTTAGAAGAATAAGGTCTCTTGATGGTGTGAAATATACGGTTAAGGAAATAACCAGAAGATTAACCAGAAAGAACAACACGGAAATAACATTTGGTTTTTTATGGGGCAGCATGTGATCCAAAAAGCGGGATAGCAGGAGGTATGCCAACATTATGCATGCTAAGGTGATGGTTACATCGTAGGTATTGAAGCCTGTTAAAGAAACGTTTAGTATCGTAAATAAAGCTGCAATATATATTAAACCGGAAACCATATATGTTACCAATATATTGTCTTTAATTCTATCATTAACGTATTTATACCAATCTTTCATTCTAGCGCTCCTGTTTAAAAAGAAAGGGCGTTAACCGCCCTTTCCCGTCATTTTTGTAAACACTTTGGTGTCTCAGGCTGATACCACATGAATGAGCATGCCGATGCCGCGCTGATTGATGCAAAGAAAGTTAAAATAGCCGCAATGCTGGTAAGTAAAGCTAGCTTAATTCTGTTCATAGGTCTACCTCCTTCCCAAAATTTTTGTCAGGGTAAAGTCCGCACCTGCCATTACTTTGTAACCTAATGGAGTGATAGACAGACTTTGCAGTATTATGCCGGCGCAGCTGGCGCCGACTAAAGGATAGGTATCGGGGGTCCTAAGTAAGTGGACCAGGCTCATAATCAAAGCAAAAATACCCAAAGCCGCAAATGTTTTTATCCTGAGTATTCTGGCATATGCTTTGGAAATTGGCTTTTCAGGAACCTGTGCCGGAGCCCATAAAATATATAGTACTAGGGTAAAGATGATGGCGAATATTAAAATGGGGACCTCATATGCAATCAAAAAACCAGATAATAATTTAATTATTTTAGCAGCACCGGAAAAGGAAAGTGCACTGAATATTGCACAATTGGTCATGGTTGTACAATGTGTTCCTCCAGCAAAAGATTTCATAACAGCAAAAGGAATTAAGAGTGTAAGCATTATTGGCAAAACGCCTAATAATAAACCTAGGATGGCGGCAAGGGTAAAACTGCACAGGGTAGAAACAATCATTTCAGCTCCATATATTATTACCTCTTGTT
>CAZCQT010000410.1:0-2149 GCA_964500905.1 uncultured Moorellales bacterium | reverse complement strand
TGTTGACCATGCTGGAAACAGCGTCCAGAGACAGGCTGATGGACGAAACTCCTCTTATGGTTGTCATAAAAAGTGAAACACCTGATGAGATATTTTCCAGTGCAACTGGTTTATCTGACATGGTCGGGGATTATTTAGAAGATTTAGCAAAGCAGAATAAGCGTCATGCCTCAAAAACCCTAACTGTCACCACACTGGATTTTATAAAAGATTATTACTTAGAGGGCAAGCAACCGGTCATGGGGGTGGTTGAGCTTACAAGTAATAAAGTACAATCTTCCGAAAATACCGGTTCGGATAGCGGAGATTCGCAGGAAGATTCCGCCTCGGGTGATGAGAAGGAAAGTGACAAAAAAATTATTGTCTATGAAGGGCTTGCAGCCTTTAAGGATGGCAAACTTGTGGGCTATATGGACGACATAGAAACAAGAGCTTACAATATAATCACGAAGTCGGTGAATTCATCCCTTGTTCCATTGATATCGGAAGATAAACAAACGGTCGTTAACATCAGCAATTCAAAAGCCGAGATTAGAACCTTTTTGGAAAACGAACAGGTTTTTATTCGAGTAAACATAAAAGCAAAGTTGCATGTTGTCCAGGAAAGCAGAGACTTAGATGTCAGCATGCCGGAGGCTCTTAAAATCGTGGAGGCACAATTCAATGAGCAGATACAAAATGAAGTGGAAGCGGCAATTCGCAAAGCTCAAACAGAGTTTCAAAGCGACATATTCGGTTTTGGAAGGCAATTGTATATTCAGCATCCGAACAGATGGTCTGATTTCAAAGAAAACTGGGACGAGCATTTCTCTAAAGCAAGTGTAGAGGTGGTTGCAGAGTCATCAGTTATTCGATCCGGTCAGATAAAAAAACCTTTGACAATGGAGGACTAAACTATGAAGGAAAAGCCGAATGTTACGTCAATACAGCTTGTGTTAATATCCGTAGGGAGCGCACTGGTATTTCCCTACACCTTCATGCCCATACTAAATGCCCCTCCTGCCAATCAGGACGTTTGGATTGTGCTGTTGCTAACCTTTGTGTATATACTTTTACTTAACCTGCCGATATTATTTTCCATTAACAAATTTCGCGGCATGAATATCAACCAAATGAGTGAGCTTACATTAGGCAAAGTCTTTGGAAAGGTTGCACTCATCCCTGTGGCACTATTTTGTATGTTTTGTTTTATTGCCTGCATGCTGATAACCGCGGTGTTTATTACCCTATACATCTTCCCGGATACGCCAACTTGGATATTGCTTGTATTTATGGTCGTCCCGATATCGTATGCATCGTATAAGGGGGCTGGTGTTATCGGAAGGCTGGCAACCTTTGTTGTCCCAATTGCCATATTAACCGTGATACTGTTTTTTATATTAAGCATATTGGATATGGATTTTAATATACTTCGGCCGATGCTTACTGAGTCCACGTTTATGCAGATTAACGCAGGAGCTTTTTTAACGGCCGCCAGATATTCCGAAATATTAATATTTTGGGTGTTCTCCTACTTTCTTATCCAGAAAAGCAGCATTAATAAGACCTATGCTTCGGCTCAGCTTATATTTTTGATTAGCTTCGCACTTATATTAATACCAACGGTCACTATACTTGGGGTGGAATATGCCAAACGGACATGGAACCCATACTTTACGTTTACAAGGCAAATTGAGGCGTTCGGTTTTATGGAAAGGATGCAGCCATTCAACCTCATGGCATGGTTTCCCTGCGCCCTGCTCAAACTTTCAATATATAACTATATGACAAGTCATATCCTTGCAGGCATTTTCAAGAAAAAGACGCACAAGCATTTTGTAATGCCCCTATCCTTTGCAGCTTTCATCGTTTGTCTGCTTCCGATGATGAATAAATCCAGTACAATGGAGGTATTGCGCTCCGATCAGGTTTTTCCGTTCATTATACTGCCTGCAATATTTGTGATCCCCATCATTATGGTAACCATCTACTTCATTCGCAGAAAAAAGATTAACATGATGTTAAGCAAACACCAAAGCGATAGGGTTAATTCCGGAGAATAAATAGCTTTTGATTTAAGTACCCTTTCTCCCATTCTTGTCCGTAAATCAGTAAGGAGCAAGTCCATAAATCACCAAAGCCGGCACCACTAAGGTGAGGGGGTTGAAAA
>CAZCQT010000409.1:0-2154 GCA_964500905.1 uncultured Moorellales bacterium | reverse complement strand
ACTCCACCTTTTTTCAAAGAGCTTATGATCAGGTTCTGCATGATATTTGCTTGCAGAACGCCAGCGTGGTACTTGCCGTGGATCGTGGTGGAATCGTCGGTGAAGATGGCCCGACACATCATGGAATTTTTGATATATCATTCTTTAGGGCTATCCCCAATCTTATAATCATGAGCCCTAAGGATGAGAATGAATTACGGAATATGATTTATTCTGCATTTACTTACAACCAGCCAGTGGCTGTTCGTTATCTCAGGTCAGACGGCTTTGGGGTGCCCATGGATGAAAAAGTTCAAATCATTGATAAAGGGAAAGCGGAACTGCTTTGTCTGGGTAAAGATATTACGCTGATTGGTTTCGGGCCGGTAGTTTATATGTGTTTGGAGGCTGCCAAGAGCCTAAAAAGTAAAGGAATTGAAGCAAGCGTTATTAATTTAAGATTCATTAATCCCATTGATCAAGAATTAGTCATTGGCCAAGCGAAAATAACCGAAAAAATTGTAACTATTGAGGATCATATTTTAAATGGTGGAGTCGGAAGTGCCATCCTGGAAATCCTCGAAGAACAGGGCCTTGAGCATGTTAAAGTGGAACGGATCGGATATGAGGACTATGTAACACATTGCGCGATTTCTGTTCTGCATAAGGAATACGGAATTAATACGGAACGAATAATTTCAGTAGCTATGAAATTAACCGGGATGTAAGTATTAAAAAGAATAAATTAAGAATAACCGCACAGGAGGTATAATACATGAAATTAACCGGAGCTCAGGCAATTATAAAAGCACTCGAACTGGAATCCGTAGATACTATTTTCGGCTATCCAGGATCGGCCATATGTCCGTTTTTTGATGCACTGATAGATTCTCAAATAAAAAATGTTCTCGTTAGAAATGAGCAAGGAGCAGCCCATGCCGCAAACGGTTATGCACGTGTGACGGGAAAGCCCGGTGTTTGTGTAGCTACATCAGGCCCAGGTTCAACCAATCTGATTACTGGAATTGCAACGGCTAATATGGACTCCATTCCTCTTGTGGTAATTACCGGTCAGGTATCCTCTGAGCTAATAGGACGCGATAGCTTTCAGGAAGCGGACACCACTGGGGCGACATCTCCCTTTACCAAGCACAACTATCTCGTCAAAAATGTGAAGTAGCTTCCAAGAATCATAAAAGAGGCTTTCTATATTGCTAGCACCGGAAGACCAGGGCCGGTATTGATTGACATTCCATATGATATTCAGATGGCTGAATTTGATTTCACTTACCCCACCGAAGTTGATTTGCCTGGGTATAATCCCAAGGGTAACGACTTTTTAGACGAAATCTGGGAAATAGGTAAGGCATTGGATGAGGCGCAATATCCTGTTATCTGTGCTGGCGGTGGAATTATTAGTTCCCGTGCATGGGAGAACTGCAGTCCTTTGCTGAAACACATAGGATACCTGTTGTCACCACTTTGATGGGCATCGGGGCTATACCCTTTTCCCATGGATTGAATCTTGGTATGCTAGGCTCTCATGGTGTATATACAGCAAACTATGCTATCCACCATGCCGACCTTGTGATGATCATCGGTGCCAGAGTTGGAAACCGCGCCCTGGGCGCTGCTTCAAAGGTTGCCAAAAGGGCCAGGATTATTCATATAGACATTGACCCCGCTGAAATAGGAAAAAACATTAAAACAGATATCTGTATTATTGCTGATGCTAAACGGGTTTTACAGGGATTATTAAAAATCCATATTTCGCATAGCTTCGCCCCATGGGTTGAAAAATTAAAAGAAATAAAAGAGGAACATCCACATAAGCTGACATACTCAGAAAGCTCAAAAACAATTAATCCCCCCTTCCTCCTATCTTGCCTGTCCGACTTAGTATCCGATAATGCCATTATCACTACAGAAGTGGGACAAAACCAGATTTGGGCCGCCAATTTCTATCGGACCCAAAAACCAAAGACCTTTATCTCTTCTGGCGGGATGGGCACCATGGGCTATGGCTTGCCTGCGGCAACAGGAGCAAAAATGGGGCGTCCCGATCTTCCTGTAATCGCCCTAAGCGGAGATGGGAGCATCCAGATGTCTATCCAAGAGCTTGGTACCATCAAGCAACAAGGGCTTGGGATAAAAATTATTTTATTTAATAATTCC
>CAZCQT010000408.1:0-2157 GCA_964500905.1 uncultured Moorellales bacterium | reverse complement strand
TGCGAAGGTTGCGAGCACCTTTTAATTAAATAGAATGATCCCCATGTGCAAAGGATTTAGCGGCCCTTCACCCTTTTGGGTGAGGGGTCTTTTCTGCAATATCATCCTTTTGGACGATGTTTTTTGAGGGGTTATTCCCTACAATTTATATTGGAGGAGGTGTGATGCAAATGAAATTAATTAGAAGAGTGCTATTCTTTCCGCCACTAATAATGAGGATTTTAAAGGAGGTTTTCTAATGAAAAAACTGTTAATTGTTTTTGTATCTCTAGCATTTGTGTTCATCCTTGCCGCCTGTGGCGGGGGAGATAACAATGGGCCATCCGGAGGCATTCCCCAACCCACGTCAAGCGGTACCCCCGCTGATGAAACAAAAAAGGAAGGGGCAAAGACCTACGGCATCGGCGAAGCGGGTGAGGCAAACGGTCTTTCTATCACCATCGACAAAGTAGGGGCTCCCAATCCGGATATATTGTTGAACAGTGCAAAAGAAGGGCACAAGTTTTTGCAGGTGCACTTTACCTTTAAAAACATTTCAAAAGAAACCATTGAAACACCAAGAAATAAAGCGATATGTATCGTTTATGAAGAGGGGGAAACAGGCGACAGCAGCAATATGGCTTCGGAGGAGGGCTCCAATGTTCTCCCCGGTGGGGAAGAAGAGACAATGTATAGGGGATATGTGGAGCTTGCTCCCGGTGAATCGGCGAGTGGCTGGATGCTGTATCAGCGTCTCGCAAACCAAGAAGAAATCACCATGCATTATTATTCAGAGTATATCAATGTGCCGCCGGATTTAGTCTTCCGCTTTACAGCAGAATAAGTATAGAAAGGAAATTTAAACAATGAAGCCAAAAATATTACCTCTGCTGCTTGCAATCTCTATGCTGCTATCCTTAATAGCAGGGGCTACGGGCTGTTCACCGCAAGATGTGTCAGCCTCGGGTAAGGTAAACCCCAATTCACCAAAAACCATCGGTAATGCGAAAAGAAGTGGTGTAGAAATCGTGATACCGGCGGGAACATTTGAAAAAAAAGTGAATGTGAGCATCGATAAAGAGGATGAAAGTGCTGTGCCGATTGATGCAGAAGCAAGCTTTTTGTCCACTCCCCTGAAATTTTCATCTGATGGAGGTGAGCATACCCTTGGGGAGACCGTCACCGTCAGGATGAAATTGCCTGATTCTGTTGATGAGAAGGACTACCTTACGGTAATGGGCGCCTATTACAATGGCGAGAGCTGGAAGTATATACTGCCGAATTTTGAAGCACTTCAGAAGGGGTATCTGGAATTTGGCACGCCGCATTTTTCCATATTTGCACCGGTTAAGCTAGAAAAGGGAAAAGCCCTTGAGCAGTACGCAAACACACTAGCTGTTCAAAATGTCACAGGGCAGCCACAGTTAGGGGATGATCTGAGCCTGATGGAGGAAGTGTCCCAATGCTTTAGTGATACCCTTGATGGCATGGGTTTCACAGATAAATCCGTGCAAGGCGTGATTATGCAGAAGCTGGCTAAGGAAAGTACCATCGGCGGGATTGCGGCTAATATTAAAAATGGGGATATAGCGGATCTTTCCGGTCAAGTTGCAGAGCATATCGCCAAGGCTATTATAGAATCATCGAAAAATAAGACATTCCAAGACAACTTTAAGGCAATAGCGGGTAGCACTGCCTCCGGAGCAGTTGCAGCGGCAATTGAGCTATATGATAGTGGTGATTACGGCAAGGCCTATAAAGAATTTGTTTATTCCGCTATGGATTTTGTTCCGGCGGCTAGGTTGGGCAAAGCGGTAGTGGAGGCAACCAAAACAGGCATTGAAATGTGGCAGGATTACTCAATCGAATACGCTTACGAGGGGGTATATCTTGCCCAGACGGTTGCACCCGACGGCTCCATTACTGCTGATAGTTGGGATATGGTCTTCCACAATATGGGTAGCGGGCTGGCCTCGCTGAAACGGGATTATAGGACAGCTTATGCTGCAGCCAATGGTAAAACACTTAAGGAAATTGATAAGGATAAAGCACTTAAAGAGCGGCTTGACAATGCGGTCGAAAATGATATAAAGCGGAATTTCGTAAATAGATACAGGCGACAGGCAGACATTGAAGCAGAAAAGGCAAAAATTGCTGAGCAGCTGGCACTTTTTGACG
>CAZCQT010000407.1:0-2157 GCA_964500905.1 uncultured Moorellales bacterium | reverse complement strand
TTCTTAAATGACAAGGTTATCAGAGCCAGTACAGTTTGCGTTTCAAAAAAAGAGGAAAATGATTGATTTTTTTAAAATGGTAAAAGTTTAAGGAGGAGATATTAATGAGTAAAGTAATTGGAATTGACTTAGGAACCACCAACTCTTGTGTGGCTGTAATGGAAGGGGGCGAGCCCATTGTAATTCCCAATGCGGAAGGCTCACGTACTACCCCGTCAGTAGTTGCTTTTACTAAAGAAGGCGAGCGTTTGACAGGTATGGTTGCTAAAAGGCAGGCAATTACCAACCCGGATCGTACAGTCTTGTCTATTAAAAGAGAAATGGGTACAGAATTTAAAACAAAAATTGATAATAAAACATACACTCCCCAGGAGATCTCCGCTTTTATTTTACAAAAATTAAAATCGGACGCGGAGGCCTACTTAGGAGAAAAAATTACTCAGGCAGTAATTACTGTTCCGGCTTATTTTACGGATAGTCAAAAAAAGGCTACCCAGGATGCCGGAAAAATTGCGGGCCTGGAGGTTTTAAGAATTGTCAACGAACCCACGGCTGCGTCTTTGGCTTATGGTTTAGACAAAGGGGATGACCACACTATTTTAGTTTTTGACCTAGGCGGAGGTACCTTTGACGTTTCCATTTTGGAACTGGGAGATGGAGTTTTTGAAGTAAAGGCTACCAACGGCAATAACAAGCTGGGCGGAGATGATTTCGACCAAAAAGTAGTGGATTACTTAGTATCCAGCTTCAAAAAAAGTCATGGCGTTGATTTAGCCCAGGATAAAATGGCTATTCAAAGATTAAAAGAAGGTGCGGAAAAAGCTAAACACGAGCTATCTTCCGTAACTAGCACTAACATAAATTTGCCTTTTATCACCGCTACCAGCAGTGGACCGCAACATTTGGATATTGATTTAACCCGAGCTAAGTTCGATGAATTAACTGCTGATCTTGTCGCCAAAACTATGGGCCCCACTAAACAGGCTTTAGCTGATGCCGGTCTGGAGCCCAAGGATATCGATAAGGTAATTCTAGTCGGCGGATCTACCCGTATTCCTGCTGTACAGGATGCTATTAAAAAGTTTTTGGGCAAGGACCCCCACAAGGGAATTAACCCGGATGAATGCGTAGCTTTAGGGGCAGCGGTGCAGGCAGGTGTTCTAACAGGAGAGGTAAAAGGAATTGTTCTTCTAGATGTAACACCCTTGTCCCTGGGCTTGGAAACTTTGGGAGGGGTATTTACTCGTTTAATAGATCGGAATACTACTATTCCCACCTCTAAAAGCCAGATATTTACAACTGCGGCGGATAATCAACCCAGCGTTGAGATTCATGTGCTTCAGGGGGAAAGAAGCATGGCCTTAGACAATAAAACCTTGGGGAGATTTTCCTTGGATGGTATTCCGCCTGCACCGAGAGGCATACCGCAAATTGAAGTAACATTTAATATAGATGCCAATGGCATTGTTAATGTTTCTGCCAAGGATATGGGAACGGGTAAACAGCAGCAAATCACCATTCAATCTTCAACCGGTTTAAGTGATGATGAGATTGAAAAAATGGTAAAAGACGCAGAGGCTATGGCGGAAGAAGACAAAAAACGCAGAGAAAAAGTTGATTTAATTAATGATGTGGATTCCTTGCTTTATCAATCGGAAAAAACCATGAAGGAATTTGATGAACAGGTAGATGAAAGTGATAAAGAGAAGGTAGCGGAGGCTCAAGTAAATCTAAAGGCTGCTTTGGAAACTGATGATTTGGAGGAAATCAAAAAGAAAAAAGAGGAGTTAGAAACAGCCATTTATGCTGTTACTACCAAGGTATATGAAAAAACTGCTCAGGCCGCACAAGCCGGCCAGGGGGAAGAAGCTCCTGAAGGAGAAAATGCCGGAAGCGAAACGGTAGATGCAGATTTTAATGTCGAGGAATAAGTAGTTGTAAAGGTAGGGGAAGAGGTTTGGCCAAAAGGGATTATTATGAAATCTTGGGAGTTTCTAAAGATGCTTCCCAGGATGAAATAAAAAAAGCCTATCGGAAAATGGCTCGCAAGTATCACCCGGATGTTAATCCCGATGATAAAACTGCAGAGGAGAAATTTAAAGAGGCCTCTGAGGCTTATGAAGTTTTAAGCGATGAACAAAAGCGAGCAGGTTATGA
>CAZCQT010000406.1:0-2159 GCA_964500905.1 uncultured Moorellales bacterium | reverse complement strand
ATTTGTTGTCAACTAAATTGTATCAAGCATATGTTCTAAATGACAATATTATTATTTCAAAACTTTACGTGCCTCGAGGATCGGCTTTCTTTTTCAAAAAACTACCGCAATGTAAATATCCCGAACAATATATCACTTACAATAAAAGACTCCACCAATATCTGTTCATTAAGAAAATATTAAAAGGTAAATTGATAAGAAAATGCCAGGTGACCATGAAAATTAAGCAGTTTTTGGATGCTTGAAAAATAATCACCACCAACTTATAAAGCTATCCACAGGGCTGGACTCTACGGAAAAAAACTCTATGGTATTGCCATCCCTTTCTTGACCAAAAAAACTACCACCATTCCAATACAATAGTGTGTAAGAACCAATACCATCACTTTCTGTAAATCATTTTCGCGATAAAAAATCTCTCTTTTCCACATACTTTCTATTTTAATCTAAAAACTACAGAAAAAAGACATAGTATATACTTCAAATCTGCTCCCGGGTGCTGATTTTATTTCTTCCCGCTTCCTTGGCTTGATACGAGGCTTTGCCGTCCCTATCAATTGATTATTTATTCAATTTATCTGTGGGAAATCCTTCTTTCTTTAAGACTGTCAAATCTACCTCCATAGTTCGTATAAAAAAGGCTTAAACCCCATAAAATAAAGGGCTTAAGCCGAAGGAGCAGTTTTTGTTTTATCTATTTTAGAAACCAAACCCTATCTCCTATAGTTGAAGTTTTTAAGGAAGTGGAAGTATGGCTACAGCCTATATTAAATAAGGATCATCTTCCGGGCTTATTAGGGCCAATGGATCAATATTGGTATCCCTTCCTCCCGCAGGAAGATTAATTGCTGATTCGGGGTTTGCCGGTTTTGTCGGAACATCTTTATCTTGGTCCTTGGCATTGTTGGCAAGCAATTCTTCCCTAGTCTTGCTAAGTCTGGGTGTTAAATCTACATCCTCAATGTTAATGCCCAAGGCCGCTGCTACCCCTTTTCCGTAGTTCTCATCAGCTTGGTAACAGTTCACTATGTGGCGATGTTTTATTTGCAGGGTGCTGTCTCCCATATTACGAGCAGTGTTTTCGAATAATACCAGCTGCTGCTCCTGTGCCATGGCTCTAAACAGTATACCCGGCTGAGTGAAATAATCATGATCATCCTGCCTGAAATCATAACGCTTTGCCGGACCGCCATCATCTGCGGGAAGCTCCAGCTCCGGATTATCCTGCCAAGCTCCGTAAGAGTTGGGTGCATAATTTAACTCGCTGCCTTTATTACCATCAACCCTCATTTTCCCGCCACGATGATAATCATGGGGATTTTCCACACCCAAGGGGCTGTTTACGGGAATTTGATGATGATTAACTCCCAGACGATATCTATGGGCATCGCTATAGAAAAAGGCTCTGGCCTGTAGCATCCGGTCCGGAGATAGGCCTACTCCGGGAACAATATTTGCAGGACTGAAGGCAACTTGCTCCACATCTTGAAAATAGTTATCCGCATTTTCGTTAAGGACATATTCTCCGACAGGAATTAAGGGGAAGTCCTTTTTCGACCACATTTTTGTTAAGTCAAAGGGGTTAAAAGATAGTTTTTTCGCTTCTTCCTCAGTCATGACCTGGATATACATTGTCCATTTTGGATATTGCCCCTGCTCGATAGCTTCATAGAGATCTCTGCCATGGCTTTCCCGGTCTGCACCTGCAACCATCGCTGCTTCCTGATCTGTCAAGTTTAAAATGCCTTGCTGAGATCTAAAATGAAACTTCACCCAGTGCCTAGTTCCTTCTTCATTGATCATGCTGTAAGTGTGAGAACCAAAACCATGCATATGCCTGAAAGATGAAGGTATCCCGCGATCGGACATGGTAATTGTTACCTGAAGAAGTGACTCAGGTAAGCTGGACCAAAAATCCCAGTTTGTATTGGGGCTTCTTAGATTTGTACGGGGATCTCTTTTGACAGCATGGTTTAAATCAATAAATTTCAAAGGGTCCCTAAAGAAAAACACAGGTGTATTGTTCCCTACCACATCCCAGTTTCCGTCTTCTGTATAAAAACGAACTGCAAATCCTCTGATATCCCTTTCCGCATCCGCTGCGCCCGATTCACCGGCTACTGTCGACATCCTGGAGAATATTCTTGTTTTCTTCCCAA
>CAZCQT010000405.1:0-2166 GCA_964500905.1 uncultured Moorellales bacterium | reverse complement strand
ATGTACCCAGGGATCCCGAACAACCCCCTTTTTCCCAATCCTATCTCTGCCTGCTTCAAATTGGGGCTTTATTAAAGCAATAATTTCTCCGCCAGGCTTTAAACATGCTGCTACAGGCGATAATACCTTTTTTAAGGAAATAAAAGATACGTCAATTGTACTAATATCAACAAGCTGTCCCAGTTTTTGCGGAGTTAAATACCTGACATTTTCGCGTTCTAAAATTATGACTCTGGGGTCCTGACGCAATTCCCAGGCCAACTGGCCATACCCAACATCAAGCGCAAAAACCTTACTTGCGCCATTTAGTAAGGCACAATGTGTAAAACCTCCGGTGGAGGCGCCAATATCCAGAACTATTTTTTGGATAAAATCGATATGAAATTCAACTAAAGCTCCTTCAAGTTTAAGTCCGCCCCTGCTGACATAGGGCATTTCTTTACCTGTCTTCAGAATACTTGCATTTTCATCAATATTGGTGCCTGCTTTATCCATAATAGTTCCGTTAACCTGAATTCTTTTATCCATTATTGCTGTCCTGGCCTTTTCCCTGGTAGGAAATATTCCTTTTTCTACAAGCAGAATATCTAATCTTTTTTTAACCATTTTACCCTTCACTTTCGCAAAAATATAGTGCAGCTTAAAACAAGAAAACGTTATTCAGATATACTGGCTATACCATAAATAACGTTTTCTAATACAAGGATACACCTTTGCTGTTATAGCTGCCGCCAGTATTTATAAATCGTATTTGCAATCCCTTCCGGGGTTAAACCCAATTGTTTTCGAAGTTCTTTAACCGGACCATGGGGTACAAATTGATCCTGAATACCAATTCCTAATATGCTGGAGGGCAGTTTAGCCTCATTTAAAGCTTCTTGCACCGCACTCCCATAGCCGCCTGCCAAAATATGTTCTTCAACGGTAACCACTAATTTAACTTTTGCAGCCAGGTCAAACAAGGTCTTTTTATCAAGCGGCTTAATGAAACGTGCGTTTACAACAGCCGTATTTATTTTATAATCCTGTAAAATATCTGCTGCTTGCAGACAATCGTACACAGCGGGGCCTACTGCAAAAACAGCAATATCAAGGCCATATTTTAGAATTTCAGATTGAGATGTAAAATTACTGATTATCTTGGCAGAACCTATGCCGGCGCCCCTCGGGTAACGAATGGCCACAGGACTTTTTGATTCCGCCCCAAATTCCAGAGCCTTCTCAAGTTCAGCTTCATCCTTAGGAGCTATAATCGTTAAATTGGGTATTGGTCTTAAAAATGATATATCAAAAACCCCTTGGTGGGTCTCTCCATCCTCCCCAACCAGACCAGCGCGGTCAATGGCCAATAAAACCGGGAGATTCTGCATACACACATCATGCAAGACCTGATCGAAGGCACGTTGCAGGAAGGTGGAATAAATGGCGATTACAGGCTTCAAACCCGCTGCAGCCAAACCTGCCCCCAAGGTAACCGCATGCTGCTCAGCAATACCAACATCAAAAAATCGTTCCGGATAGGCCTCCGCAAAGCATTTTAAACCCGTTCCATCAGGCATAGCGGCCGTAATTCCAATAATATTATTATTCTTTGAAGCTAATTCGATCAGTTTTTTTCCAAAAACATCAGTGTAACTTGGAACTGCGGCGCTTTTTTTAATTGATCCGGTATTTATCTCGAAGGGCCCAATGCCGTGGAATTGATTTGGGTTTAATTCTGCCGGCTTATATCCTTTACCTTTTTTTGTTACTACATGAACCAAAACAGGTCCCTTTGTCCTTTTCGCCCTTTCAAGAATTCTTTTAGTAAGCGAAATATCATGTCCGTCAATGGGCCCCAGGTAAGTAAAGCCCAATTCCTCAAATAATATTCCCGGTATAATAAGATATTTCAGACTATCCTTAAGTTTTTCAGCTATTTTAAATACCCTGTCCCCTATGCTGGGAAGCCTCTTGAGTAATATCTCAATTTCTTCCTTACCTTTTGAATATATGGGCTCTGTTCGAATTCTGCTTAAATAATCTGACATGGCCCCGACATTGGCGGCAATTGACATTTCATTATCGTTCAGCACTACTATTAAATGGGTTCCCAAATGGCCGGCGTGATTTAAAGCTTCGAAAGCCATGCCGCCGGTTAACGCCCCATCTCCAATAACTGCTATG
>CAZCQT010000404.1:1096-2187 GCA_964500905.1 uncultured Moorellales bacterium | reverse complement strand
TTAATACAATACTGGAAAAAAGGCAGCTCATTGAAAGTAAGTATATATTAGCGGAGCGATTAAAGTACTTTCAGAAGAAAGTTGAGGTCATTAAAGAGTCTTATGATTTAAGCCACATGTATGCAACCGTAAATGAAATGATAAGGGAAGCAGAAGAAAAAACCACTAACCTAGCGGCCTACGATTACAATGGGGTTGAACTTTACTACCTTCGATTACTATTAAAAGTCATGATAGAAGCCGGTATAGAGTACGATAAATGTCTTCTACCGGGAGAGGATGTGGAGCTAACTGAAACTTCGGGGTGGGTATGGGAGCTTTATTCGGATGAGCAAAAGGTCAATAGGCTTTCAAAGTTTTTCTATTTTCATCAGTTAAGTTATCTGGAGATGGTAGAGGTGAATTTCCCATTATTGCATAGTAAATTCTCTAGATATAAGGACAATCCATATCAGACAGTAGTTTTGCTATATCTTAAAAAGGATAAGCCCCAAGGCATGCATTCTGATCCATCCATGACATACTACACCATTGCATCAGACTCTGATTCAGTACAGCTACCGGAAATACGGGTTTTCAGGAATGCGCAAGAACGGTGGGACAATAGAAAAGAAATATATGGCGAAATACGACAGAGTTACCTGGCTCAAGGAAGAGATGCTCATAGATGGGAATATACGCAAACCAGATTTACCTTTACCACATCATCACCCCGATTTTTGCATGACAGCCCGCTTACAGATTATATTTATGATAGTATAAAGTCTAGCCTCGAAGAGATCCTTGGGAGATTCTAATTGGTTTCCCTTTATTGCTGACAGTGCAATTAGCTATGTGCTAATCTAAAATACTTAGGGGGTAGAGCTATGACTTATGAAGAGTATGAAGAATTATGCAAACAACAACGGGAAAAGAACGAAAGTTACCTGGGAATATTTAGAAAAGACTTAATTGAATCAGGCTTAACTCAAAGGACAATTGAAGGTCATATTTTTAACGTGAGTTTCTACATTAATACCTACCTTCTCAGAGAGGAACCATTGGACATGGAGGAGGGGTGTGGCATTGAAATAGACTTTTATTTAGGGGAT
>CAZCQT010000404.1:0-1086 GCA_964500905.1 uncultured Moorellales bacterium | reverse complement strand
TCACCGGGAAATATAAAAAAGGCAGCGGCAAGCATGAAGAAGTTTTATAAATGCATGAGCGAACATGGGTACATTTCCGACAATGATTATAAGTTTTTTTGTGACTTCGTAAAAGAAAGTATGGGAATCTGGCAAAGCGATTATGAAGCTTATAACAAAGATGATAATTTTTTAGACCCTTTCAATTGAGGAGTGCCTGACTGAGATGGAAAGGGCCAAATATCCCATAGTTAATCCATTTCTATAAAAACTACGCAAAAGATAAGCTAATTTAAACAAAATATTTATCTAAAACGTATTTATATTTCAATAAAAATGAAATTATTTGTATAAAAACATTGAATCTGTATAAAATCATGGTATGATGGAGGTGAAAAGGAGGGGATGAGGTGTTAGAAGAAGAATTAGTGCAATTGGTTAAAAAAATTACTTCTGAAAAATGCGAAAAACAGCATATAGAACTTAAGAAGGCATCAGGAGGGACACCGCTAAAACTTTATCATACTCTGTCAAGCTTTTCGAATCAAATTGGCGGTGGGATCATAATCTTTGGAATTGATGAAGATGGCGGATATGATGTAGCAGGTGTGTATGATGCCCAAGACCTTCAGAAGAAGGTAGTGGAACAATCTTTACAAATGGAACCTGTTGTAAGACCACTATTTACGGTAGCTGAGATTGAAAATAAGTTGGTTGTTAGTGCGGAAATTTCAGAGTGCGATATTTATGATAAACCTTGTTTTTATAAAGGGGCAGGAAGATTACGTGGGTCCTATATTCGCATAGGTGATTCTGACCAACCTATGACAGAATACGAAATATACAGCTATGAAGCATTCAAAAGAAGGATGCATGATGAGCTTCGTGCTGTTGATAGAGCAAGAATGGAGCACTTAAAAAAAGACAATGTCACTGAATACCTGATAAAGCTCCGCAGGCAAAAACAAAATCTGATCAATCTCGATGACAAACGAATAATGGAAACCCAGGGAATCAGCCAAGATGGCTTTCCTACGTTAGCGGGGTTAATGCTACTTGGTGAATATCCGCAGGAATTCTGTCCACAGCTAAGTGTGACTGCAATGG
>CAZCQT010000403.1:433-2189 GCA_964500905.1 uncultured Moorellales bacterium | reverse complement strand
TTAATCTATTGCATCAGGATGGTAGTTAATGTTTACTGAGTTTTTTAGAAAAATTAAAATCGAGAAAATCAGGTTAAGCCTTTTTATATTTATGATTTCGCTCCTTTTCTTGTCGGCCTGCAAGGAGGATATCCAGGATAAGCCCGAAACATTGATTGGAGATGAGGGGATTATCTTTGCCATGTCCATGCCTCTAATTTCCCCGTCAGATATTCTGGTACAGCCAACGAAAATGCCACAGGAAACTTTATTGTAGAAGAACTACAAAAACTGGGTTATAAGCCCCAAATTGTGGAATTTGAGACAGAAGAGGGTAGCTCCTTTAATATTATCGTATCTATTAAGGGGCAGGGCTTCCTCGAAGATCTTGGTGATGATGGGGATGGTGAAGAAGAAAGGTTTTTTAAGACTGCAATTATCTCCAGCCATTACGACACTCCTTTTTATGAAGATGACCTTCTTGAAATGCCTGATTATGATGGGATACATGATAATGCGTCCGCCAATGGTGCCCTAATCTCCATAGCAAAGACACTGAGGGGAAGAAAGTATAATTATGACATAGAGTTGATTTTCTTTGGTGCGGGGCATGAGGATTTTAAGGGGGCCCGAGAATATGTTTCAGCCCTAACCCCAAGCCAAATTGAGGATATTGATGTAGTTTACTGTATTGACAGTATTTATGCTGGCGATAAATTATATGCACATTCAGGTCTTAACTCCCTTGAGGAGGGGAATAAATATAAGAAAAGACGGAAGCTCTATGAATTATCAGATGTTGCCTTGGCAAATGGTATTGACCTGAGATTTAATGAATCCGATTTGGACATAGATTTAAATGGAGATGATATTCCTGATGTATACCGGGAGGTCACTTCCAGAGTATCTGATTTTTCTGTTTTTGATGAATTGGGGATATCTTGTGTCTATATAGAGTCTTATGAGTACTTTACTTCATCAATCTTTGACCAGTGTGAAAGCAAAAACCCTTATTTTGGAGAGACAGGCGGAATGGTTAGAGAGACCGGATTTGATAGCAGCAAGTTTTTATCAGAAGTTTTAGAAGAGGGCCGCCTTGATAAAAGAATAAAGAATGTTGCCTTCCTTGTTGTTAATGCCCTCGAAAAAGGAGTTTACAGGTAGAGAACCATTTACAGGGCTTATCCATAAAAATTTATGGGATTATGTCGCCGGCATGTTTCATGTAAATATATAGTTGAGGAGAGAAAAGGATGCCAATATATTTTATGAGTATTACTCTATACTGGTGGGTTTGGCTAATTTTTGCAGTGGTATTTTTTATTGCTGAAATATCTACAGTAAATTTAGTTAGTATCTGGTTTGTTGTGGGAAGTATTTTTGCCATGGTCCTCTCCCTGTTCCAGGTGGGCCCCTTATGGCAAATTATCAGTTTCATCCTGACATCCGTTGTATCAATCCTTATTTTTTATAGGTTTAGGACTAAGCTAAAAATAACAACAAAGACTATAGAAAAAACCAATGCAGACCGCCTCATTGGTATGACGGGAATTGTCACCGAAAGAATTGATGAAATACAAGGAGTGGGGCAGGTGAAGGTTGCAAACCAAATCTGGAGTGCCAGTGATGTAAATAAGAAGATAATTAAACAGGACCAGCTGGTAAAAGTTATTGAAATAAGGGGTGTCCGACTAATTGTTGAGGCCATGGATACTGACGATGATGCCATACAGAATAACTAGTATATAGATTTTATGTTTTATTAAATTTATGACAT
>CAZCQT010000403.1:0-423 GCA_964500905.1 uncultured Moorellales bacterium | reverse complement strand
ATAAAAAATACTGAAAAAAATATTAAAGAAATACAAGTATAAGACCAGAAAATAAATATCAAATTAAGGTGAAAGCAAAAATAAGAAAAATTAATTGACTTTTAAGATTAGAAGTAAATTAGATAAACTAAAGGGGGGAAGGAAATGACTTTTTTATTAGGTGTAATGGAAGCAAATTTGAACAATGAGGGTACAGTGACTTTACTTGTTACTTTGGCGGTACTTTTGATTGCTGCCCTTGTCCTGATTTTGCAAAACATCAAGGTGGTTCCCCAGGCCATGGTTTATGTTGTAGAACGTCTGGGAGCCTTCAAGCATTCCTGGCAGGTGGGGATCCATGTCAAGGTGCCCTTTATTGACAAGATTGCTAAGGTGGTAAGCCTCAAGGAGAAGGTGGCAGACTTCCAGCCCCAGGCTGTTATC
>CAZCQT010000402.1:0-2195 GCA_964500905.1 uncultured Moorellales bacterium | reverse complement strand
GTCTTTTATGGTCTAAATCAGCATTATCTGCTCCGGGAGAAGCCCACTTAGTAAAATTGGTTATATCTAAGGGTTCAGCCTCAGTATAAGAAAGATCGTAAATATCACTGGGCTGATCCGGCTTGCCCAGTCTAGATTCCCGATAAATGGTTCCTATATAATCAACCTTGAATTTTCCTGAGGGTTGGCCGTCGTCTTTCATTTCGGCCCTGATGAGTAGCTGCCCACTAAATTCTTCAGTGCGCTTACCCCATTCATCATCTTGATAAACCATTTTCCCGGTAGAAAAAGGAATTTTGGTAGGAGTGCCATCAAAATTTACAGCAAATTGAGGGGCTGTGTTAGGAGTGTAGTTACTATAATCAGTAAGGCCTCCAAGAACCGCCTCTGTTTCTACGGTGAAATACATACTCTTAGCAGTAAATTTTTGGTGGCTCTTGTCTTTGCCATGATGGATAAGACTTGCTATTTCATCAAGAGAGCTGACACCAAAAAGTTCAAAAGGGTCGGCCGTTATTTCCTTTGCACCATCAGCAAAGAGGGGACTGGGAAAAGTAAAAAGAGAAAAGGATAAGATTAAAATAGTCGCTAATAAAAGAATTTTTCTCATGATTGGACACCTCCCCTTTTAAGCGAAAAGAATAATAAAAAAACGGCGGCAACTAGGGCAATAATGCCCGAGTAATAGGCTGTATATGGGTAGGAGATAAAGGACAAGCCCACTCCTAAGGCAAAGCCTGTTGTCCAGCCTGCCGTTAAAGATTTTGCAAATGTTTGGGCTCTGCCTTCGCCTTTTTTAAATTTTGTTAATATAGAAATAATAAATCTTGTTAAAAAACCTGAGTCGTTGGTTAAGGTCTTAAGCGATAACAAAAAGGCCGTAATACCGACCATACTGTTTATCAGGGAGCCATCTCCTGTTAAAAAATTATAAGCGATCAGTGAAAGTCCCAAACCGCAAAGCAATAGGGGCAAGGCTGTTAAATTTTTCAGATTAAATGATGAAAAAAGCTGAGAAAAACCAGAAAAGAGATTTTTAAAAGAGCCTTTTTCCCTGAAAAGAGCTGGAATAAAAGAGAGGGTAAAATAAGCAAAGATGCTTTTTCCTAAAATCCCTCCAACTGCTCCTAAGGCTCCCCCTGTTGTGCCTCCTTGGGCAAAGGTTAAGAAGCTTAAAAATCTCAGCACATCGGAGTCCTTGCCCAGTGCCGGTAATAACATCAGTAATATCCATAAAACTGCTAAAACTAAAATAAAAATAAGCCGCTGTTTGTTTTTTAAAATTCCTGTAAGATTGGAGATGAAACTTTTAGCTTGGGTAAAAAGTAGGCTTAGAGGGCTGATGATTTCGCTGATTGAAATTGAATCGGTCAGTGGAAAACTGTCTGCAAGTACCATAGTTCCCGGCATATCAGCAGCCTTAATTTTGCTTCCTAAAAGCATATCCGAAAATTCTTTAGCTGATGGCGGCGGCACCCTTTCATTATTACTAGTCTTGGCTTCCTCCTGTTGTAAAACATGGTTTAGTTCTGAACCGCAATACTTGCAAAACCTGCTTTCTTCAAGATTACCCTCTCCACAGTTAGTGCATGGCTTCACTCTTGAATCACATCCCTTTTTTTAGAAGTTTTAATTTCAGCAAATTAATTAAAATTATATCTATATTGCAAAGGCTATGTTATTCGAAACCTTTCTTAACTTTATAACCCCCTCTTAAATCATGTTTTTGAAAGATGAATGCTGATTTTTTAACACCAACATATCAGTATAATTTTTTAAAGTATAACAAGACTTACTCAAAAACACTTCACCCTAAAGGGTGATTTTTTAAAAACAATGGTACTTTTGTGTTTTGATTGGTAGTGAGTGGAAGGACAGGGTAGCAAGGAATAGGGAGTGACAAGGGGATAGATGCTTCGTCATATTGCCAAATATTGATAGTGTGAGGATGCCTTGCATGTCTTTAATTTACCTAACAAAGCAGAAAGGTGATTCTTGCAGCAGAATTGGGAGGGCTAATGACTGGTGGTAGCCATAAAAGGTGTTTAGGATGGGAGGAATATCTTGCAAAACAAAAGGAATGTGGCAAACAAAGCGTCCCCTTACCACCTTTTAAATTAAGTTGTATTTGATTCTTTTTTTGATGTACTGCCCGGCTTTTTGTTAGGTTTTGGGATTAAGGTTCATAAGCTTCA
>CAZCQT010000401.1:0-2196 GCA_964500905.1 uncultured Moorellales bacterium | reverse complement strand
CTCCTTGGCAATTTCAAGCTCCCTATTTATCCAATCCGCCCTATTCATAGTAGTAAATAACTCTAAGTTAACCATGCCAATAGGTTTGCCGCCATGCTTTATTAACTGTAATCTGCCATTACGTGGATGGGCTGCCCAATCCTGCTGAGGGCCTATTGTTTTAGGTATTACCCCGCCTATTCCGGCCGCAGCAGCCAGTCTCATTCCTTCCCCATCCCAACCAGGTGTTGCTGAAGATAACACTAAAGGGTTTCTAAATTCAACACCTGCAAAATTAACCTTTAAATTGGCCATTTTGGATTCCACCTTCCACCTTTGTTGATCGCTGTATTATCATCTATTTACAGGGAAGAATTTCTATATGCTTATGGCAACAACCTTTAGTAAATTAGTCTAAGAATCTTTGCTTTTTTTTGTATCCTAAAGCAAATCCCCATCAACTGCCAGAATACTTTCATTCATGATCTGGCCTAACTTAAGCGCCAGGTGGAGACTAAACTTATGTTCAGCATCGTTCATGTTAAGCCCGGTTATCTCCTCAACCTTTTTGATTCGGTAGATCACTGAATTTTTATGTACATATAAATTCTCAGCAGTAACCCGCAAATTGCAATTATTTTTAAAATAACAGTTTAATGTTCTAACCAGATCCGTGTTATTCTGTTTATCGTAGGCGAGCAGATTACCAAGCATCTCCTGGTAATAGGTTTGCAAGGGTTCCGAATCCTTCATTTCATACAAAAACCGATATGGCCCAAGATCCTCAAAGAATGTAGTATTGCCGCTGCCTTTAAGCATTCTCCCGATCAGCACGGCGGCCAGGGCTTCTTCATAGGAATGTTTAACATAGCCGGCCCCTGTGTAGGCTCTGCCTACCCCAATGGAGATATGGAGTTTCTTATATTTCTCCAGAATTTTATGCCTGATCTCCTCAGTTTTTTTGATAAAAATCTTTTTATCCCCGTTACTGTTTAAATAAAGCAAACCAATAATTCCGTCACTTTTAGCCAAAAGCATGGCACTGCCCCGGTAATCCAGAAAAATGCGATGAGTAGTATCTGAAATCCAGGATTTAATCTCCTGGGCAAAGGATTCGTCCTTTCTTACACTGCTTAATAAAAATTGCTCAAAACCATCTATGTTAATCACAAAAACAGCCAAGGGACAATTTAAATTAAAATTAGAGAAACTGGCACGGCGAATAACAGCCTCCTCATAGCGAAAGTTACCATTAATCAGGTCCTCAAGCAGTTCACCCCTAACCTTTCTTTCCGCTTCAAAAACCTCTTTTTCCTGCATGAGTTCCAGAGAAACTATTGTAGATGCCCGCTCAATGGCCATTATGTCCTGTTCATCAAGCAGCCTGTAGAATTCCTTAACTACCAGATAGCCCTTGACAAGCCCTTTGATATCCACAGGCACGACAACAAGATTTTTTTTGTCCCCTTTTAATACAATCTCCAACTGATGACTTCTATGGGGGCGCAAAAAAGCTGCAAAATTTTCTTGATCATTGATCTGCTTTAAAACCTCCTGAGCCAGCTCTGTGCATTCTTGTTCACTGATTTTGGCATAACCAAGAATATTGCAATTTTTATCAATAATAATTGCCGGATTCGCTGTTAAATCAGCAATTTTTTTGCAAAGATCAGCTATGCCCTGACCCTTTAAAGCAACCTCAATGAGGGTATTGTGGATTTCCTCGGATTTTTTCAGCAGAAAAAGCTGAGTATTGATTAATGTCTCAAAAATTGGCAACATGAAATCCATATAGGGGACTTCCGGCGGCAACTCAATCAAAGGGAGACCAACCTCATCGGCATGAGCGATTAAATCCTCCGGAATGGCTGAAAAATATTGGCCTGGTTTTATACCAAAGGCAGAAACCCCCTTGGCATGCAGTTCGCCAATGATTTTTCCCCTGAGTGCCGGATCGCCTTTCAGAGGGAATCCGGCTGTAACTAAAAACTCACCTCCCTTCATCCAACGTGCCACACCAGGTACTTCCATGATATTGACGTTAGTAACTATGTTATCCAGTCCCTGGTGACCGGCAACAATTTTTGCTTCTTTCAAAGGACCCGTTTCTAATATCTTTCGTACGGTCAGTGCCATAAAACATCAAATCTTCTATAAATTTTATTTAACAGGTACAAACCCACCTACCCCCTTAAGGCTAGAATTGATGATGCTTTG
>CAZCQT010000400.1:0-2198 GCA_964500905.1 uncultured Moorellales bacterium | reverse complement strand
AGTTGTAAGATCAATCATGTTTACCACATCCGTCGTTTTAAGTTACATACTTATTAAAGTTTTATTCCTGTTCAGGCTTGCTGCAAAAAGATACAGTCAGCCGGTTCGGATACCAAAATAATCTAAAATTCCAAGTGATAGTTTTTAAATATATCCTTAGGAATACGCATTCTGACTGTTTTTAAGGGATTAACAGCTTGGCTTATTTCTAAACTACCAATTAAACTTAAAATAGAAATAGCATCATTTAAACTTAAATCAGTTCGATCCAATAGAAAATCAACAGCGGCCTCTGTTACTTGATGAGCAGCCATATCCAGTTCCTCAGCTGAAGCAAGCAACAACCAATCCGATTCTGTCTCCACCACTGGCCAAGGCTGTTGTTTACCTTTAAG
Source organism: uncultured Moorellales bacterium (assembly GCA_964500905.1). Taxonomy (GTDB): domain Bacteria; phylum Bacillota; class DULZ01; order DULZ01; family DULZ01; genus JBBAFB01. Next base: position 1,803 of record CAZCQT010000400.1, on the reverse strand, counting down.
CAAACTTACCTTTAGCAAGACTTCCCCAGAAATTTCTAAAGCCCAATCTGAAACCTCACCATCACCCATTACGGCATGTAAATCACCCAAAGCTAAATTCCCACCTGGAACAAATACCGGTAAATAAAGCCGATTACCTGTAGTTATAGTCTTCTCACCTAGGTTTCCACCATGTCTGCCAGGGATAAAACAGGGGATATCGCCCTTCTGAGGGGCGGTACCAATACCGGCAATCATTGGTTGGCAAGGTATTTTTATTTTTTCATTAAATAGCACCTTATTATCTTCAATTGGCATAACCTTTGTTTCCAGTTTTGTTATCCTTTCCCCAAGCATTCCGAAACCAGGAATACAAAACATTAATCCCTTTGAAGCTAACTTAATATCAAGGATATCCACTACCAAAGTATCACCCGGCCCTGCACCTTTCACAGCTACTGGGCCAGTGGCCGGATTTACATTGACAGAAGCCTCTTCGTACAGCAATTTTGCATAATCAGTATCCTTTGCAAACCAATCTTCAGTGGTAAATAATACTGTAGAACCCGGCTCAACTTCCAACGCAGCTGGGTTAGTTGAATTCATAGAAGTAATCACATTTTCTGGTCCTATTTTATACAATCTATAACCTCCACCCTCGCGGAATGAGTTAATTAGCTATAAGCTTTGAGCCAGCCATCATTAAACCTAGTTCTTCTATGTCAGCATCCTTGGCTTCCACTATGCCCATAATCCTGCCTTCATAGAGTACAGCAATTCTATCGCTAAGGGAAAGCACCTCTTCTAATTCAGTAGAAATCAGAAGCACACCACAGCCGGAATCCCTCTCCTGGATAATCCTTTTATGCACATATTCAGTAGCCCCAATATCCAGACCCCGGGTAGGCTGCATAGCAATCAAAAGTTTAGGCTCTCGATAAATCTCTCGCCCAAGAATAATTTTCTGTTGGTTGCCGCCAGACAAATTCTTAACCTGGGCTTCAATAGTCGGGGTTTTTACGTTATACTGCTCGATCAGTTCTTTAGAATGTTGTTCAATGAAATCCCAATCTAAAAAGAACCCATGAGAAAAAGGCTTTTTATAATAGTTCATCAGCATAATGTTTTCTTTAACTGACATTTCCATCACCAATCCACGCCGGTGGCGATCCTCTGGAATGTGGGCCAGTTTTTTTTCTAGTATCTGCCTTGGGGTTGCGTTAGTAACATCCTGACCATTAATTATTACCTTACCACCGTTAACTACACGTAACCCTGTTATAGCTTCCGCCAACTCAGATTGACCATTACCATCTACTCCAGCAATAGCAAGAACCTCTCCTGCCCTAACAGTTAAGGAAAGTCCCTTTACAGCAGCTAAGCCCTTACTGTTAGAAACCTCCATATTATGCGTTTCCAATACCGGCACACCTGGGCTGCAAGGCTTTTTATCAAAATTTAAAAAAACATCACGCCCTACCATCTGCCGCGCCAGTTCTTCCTTGCTGGTATCACTAGTATTTATAGTAGCAACTGATTTCCCATCCCTAAGTACTGTAACCCGCTGGCTAATATCCATGACCTCATTTAATTTGTGGCTGATAAAAATAACTGTATGTCCGTCTTCAGTCAATTTCCTCATCATTACAAACAATTCCTCAACCTCCTGAGGAGTCAAAACCGCTGTAGGTTCATCCAAAATTAACAAATCTGAGCCACGAAATAATGCCTTAATAATTTCTACACGCTGCTGCTGACCCACGGATAACTGCCATACCATCGCCCACGGATCTACATTCATTTTATATTGATCAGATAAGGCAC
>CAZCQT010000399.1:0-2217 GCA_964500905.1 uncultured Moorellales bacterium | reverse complement strand
ATTGCTATAGTTCTTGCAGCATGATTTCTCATATTAATGGGGGTAAGTTGACAAGAGTTGTGGGCGATCCTGATCACGGTTATACCAAGGGAAGACTCTGTGCCAAAGGATATGCCCTAATTCAGTATGCTCTGGATGAACACCGCTTAAAGTATCCTTTACAACAGATGCAACGGGGTTCAGGTGTATGGCGGCGTATTTCTTGGAATCAGGCTTACGAAATCATCGCTAATAAAGTGCTGGAACTGAATAATCGCTACGGCTCTAACTTGGGATTAGGGTATTACAAAGGAAAAGGAAACACCGGCTTTCTACATCAAGCTGTTGAGGGGATGTTTGCCGGATTAGGCCCCCATACCCATCCAATAGGGGATATTTGTTCAGCCACCGGCGAAACTGCACTTCGCGAAACCCTTGGTGGGTTAAATAATCCTGATCCGGAAGAAATGAGTAATGCAGGTTTAATTGTTATCTGGGGTGCCAATCCTGCAAGCACTAATATTAATCAAATGAAATTTATCCGTAAGGCTTGTCAAAAAGGAGCACCCTTAGTTGTTATTGATTCTATTTTTACCCGCACTGCCGCCAGGGCTGATTTGTATATTCAAATTAACCCGGGCACAGATGCTTGGTTGGCTTGGGGTATCTGCAAAATTTTAATCGAAAATGATCAATATAACAAGAAGTTTATTCAAGAAAAAACAAAGGGCTTTGAGCAATACCGGCAAGAAATTAAAAAAATCACCTTTGATGAAATTTATTTACAAACCGGAGTCCAATTACCTGTTATAAAAAAACTAGTAGAACTTTATACCCGATTTCACCCGGTTGCCAACTGGCTTGGCTTTGGTTTACAACGCTATTTACATGGCGGAGAATCGGTAAAGGCGATAACCGCCTTAACCTCTTTGACAAAAGGCTCCGAGCCCGGCGGTGGGATCTATTTTTATCATCAACCTCAAGAAAGGTTTCCTCAATGCCTGGCAAAGCATGAAGGAGTAAAGCATCCTACTATCCCCTCTTCCCGGAAGATTCCTGTTAATAATTATCCGGGTTATGCTTTAGGGCTCCAGGATCCGCCTTTAAAAATGCTTTGGATATCCTGTGGTAACCCTTTGGCCCAAGATTACAATCTAAAAGTATGGCGTGAATTGCTAAAACAAATGGAATTGGTAGTTACGGTGGATCTTTATTTAAACAGCACTGCACAGCAGTCTGACCTCGTTTTGCCAACTACTTCTTTTTTTGAGGAAGAAGATCTGCATTTAAGTTTTTGGCACCACTGGCTGTCCTACAATCAAAAAGCCCTACCGAATTTTTACGAAGCCAGAAGCGATTTGCAAATTGCAAGAGAGTTAACCAATAAGCTAAATGAACTTAAATCTGACTTTTCAAATTTTCCTGCAGGTAGAGAGCCTTGGGATTGGATAATGGCGGAGTTATCTTCTGAAATAATGGAGCTTTATGGATTTAAAAACCCGATTGATCTTAAAAAACGTTCTTATAAAAAAAAGAAGGAAGCCTCTGATTCAAACTGGCAATATAATTTTTCCATACCTCAGGCTCATCTACTTAGTCAGAGGGTAGATTCTGCTATAGAAATACTATTGCCTTATAGATTACTTACGCCTCAATCCTTACTGAAATTTCACACCCAGTATGAAAATCTCTCTTGGCTCAATCCAGAGAATTCGGAAGAACCAATTATCAAACTGTCAGAAAAAATTGTCCACCGGCATAGTATTCATGAGGATTCCCTTATTGAAGTGTATAATGAAAATGGATTTATCAAAGGCCGGGCTAAAACCAGCCCCCACCTTCCTGGAGATGTTATCTTAATTGAACAAAGTGATCACTACCCCGTCAATAATCTAATCAATACCCAAGCTAAAGATGAGGAAAGTATTCCTTATTTTGATTGCAGGGTTAATGTTAGGAGGGCACGAAAGAGTGTTTAAAAGAAAGGGTTTTCTTTTTGATGCCAACCTTTGCATTGGATGTCGTGCTTGTGAGATGGCCTGTCGCAATGAAAATCACACTCCGGCGAATATACACTGGCGTCATGTAGAAAAAATAGATATAGGAACATACTTATCGATGTCCTGCAACCACTGTGACAGTCCGGAGTGTTTTAGAGTTTGCCCTAAGCATGCTTTCACCAAAAGAAAAGATGGAATTGTTGAAATAGATTCATCCCTTTGCAATGGCTGCCGCATT
>CAZCQT010000398.1:0-2218 GCA_964500905.1 uncultured Moorellales bacterium | reverse complement strand
CTGTAATCTTTTAATTTTGCTGCTGTACGAGGGTTAATTAATAGTGATGGATTAGTAATGGAGGAGGAAGGAAGAATAGGCAGATTCGCTACCAGTTCCTCGTTAATGTGTTTGGATCTCAGCTCATCTATGTCTCCCCATTCAATTGCGAACATATTACATGCATCAACACAAGCGGGGTTTTCTCCCTTGTCTCTTAAATCTTTACAACTATCACATTTACTAACTTTCCCTAATTCAGGTATGAACTGAGGTGCACCATAGGGACAATTCCAGACACAATATCTGCATCCTATACACTTTTCTATATCATGTTGTACAGTTCCGTCTTCAGCTATGTGCATTGCCCCTGTAGGACACCCTTCAACACATTTAGGATTTTCACAGTGGTAACATGCACCTGAAAAGTGATAAAGACCCGGTCTGGGAAAAGCACCAGTTTCAAAGGTTAATACTTTTCTGAACAGTATCCCTACCCGCAAATCATTTTTATCTTTGCAGGCTACCTGACAAGTTTTGCATCCTATGCAGTTTTCCATATTAAAATAAAACCCTTTTCTACTCATTTTTCTTCCCCCTTTCTAAAATATTACCCTACGTGGTTTTTCAACATCAGGTATTAAAGGAGTACCAGTATATTTTTCTATGCGACAAATTTCGGTATTCCATCCAGAGGTTCCTTGACCAGTAGGTACTGCCCCACAAATTATATTTCCGCAGCCTCCTTTGTCTATTCCAGTTGATTCATCCATATCAAGCCATGAACCGTGAGGTAGCGCCACCACTCCGGGCATGAAACGTTGTGTTACGTGTGCTTGTCTTAGAGTCCTGCCATGAGGTCTAGTTATTAAAACGGTTGTACCATCAACAATTCCCAGCTTTTTAGCATCATCTTCATTCATAAATACTGGGTTTGGCCATGCTTCTTGCAACCACTCGCAACTATCCATAGTTGCGTGTACTCTCCTGGGATAATGAAGACTGTGAATTTGGAAAGGAAATTCACCTTTGATTTGTTTTTCCCAATCACTAAATGTGTCTTCATATCCTCCTACAGGTTTAATATATGTGGGTATGGCTTTAATTTTACTAAAGCCCATGCCGCTAATAGTTTCTTCCAGATCCCCAGAATATATTTGGATTTTACTTGTTTCTAAAAAGCCTTTTTGATCCGTTCCTATTGCTGCTGGGTCTTTGAAGGCTATATAGCCAAAATTATCTCCAGGTTTACGTTCGACCTGATAGAAGCCTTGTTCTACCAACTCTTTTAAACCTATGCGACCTTGCTGCGGTTCACCTTTGACGCCCCATTCAGCTATATCTGCTGCTGTTATAGTTGCTAATGTTTCATAGCTTTTACCATCGGGGGCTACCACTGTAGACCCTTTCAGTTTGTTGAAAAATTGTTGTTTAGCATCGATTGGGAAAATTTCATCAGCATTTAAACCTAGGCGCTTTGCTAATTCATAAGCAATCCACTGGTCATCTTTAGCCTCGTATAGCGGTTCTGTCACTTGACTATAGACAAACATAGCTTCCCTTGCCCCGCCAACCACATCCCCGGCTCTTTCCCATTCTGTAGTTATAGGTAAAACAACATCTGCATACTGTGCTTGTGCATTTAGTACATATGCATGTGTTACAACAAAATCAACTTTCCTGTAGGCCTCAATACCCTTGGTGGTGCCTTCACGCGTTTGTAGGTTATTACCAACAGCACCTGCATATATTACTCGTATATCAATATCTCGTTGTTCACCTTTAACTATTACCTTCGTGTCCAAGTTGCCGGCATAATTGTATTTACCATCAACTATCGCATCCCACATTACGGAATTTATAAAGCTATCGTCAATAGGATTTTTCGCTCCAGGTAGCCCATTTCCACCTGATCGAACTAGAGCCGGTCCACCATTAAAAGCAATTCGTGTACAACAAAGGCCTGCCGAGTGACCAGATTTCCCTATATGTCCACCCATTGCACCAAGGGTATAGATTAATTGGGGTAAGTTGTCTGCATTTCTATTTCGTGCCGGTGCCCAGCCTGTCATGAAACAAGTCTTTCTGTCCTTTCTTAATTCCAATGCCAAGTAACGAAGGTTATTTGGAGAAATTCCACAAATCCTACTAGCCCACTCAGGTGTTTTTGGAATGCCATCATAGGTGCCAAGAATATAGTCTTTAAAATTATCTTTCGGATCAGCATCCTCAGGCATAT
>CAZCQT010000397.1:0-2221 GCA_964500905.1 uncultured Moorellales bacterium | reverse complement strand
TGTTCCCGGGGGCTATTTCCCAAGGTAAGACTATAAATGACCTTTTGGAAGATTGCTCCACACTGTTTGAAAATACAGACCAAAATATTCTGATTGACCCTACAATTTCACCGTATATAATGCCTGCTTTGAGACGAGATGCAGAGGAAATTGTAAGATCAGATAAAAATATTTTTACTATGAAATGCAAAAGCGGTTTTCAAGATCATTCGGTGGGAATTAAGTATTCTCCAGCCTTAAGGGCAATGAATTCCAGCACCTTGGTATTGCAAACCCACCCAACTCCAACAGGAGAAAAATTCTATATAAAAAGACTTACACCAAAAGAAGCATTCAGGTTTATGGGCTTTGACGATACCGACTATGAGAAAGCTGCGGCGGTTGTAAGTAAAACTCAAATCTATAAGCAGGCAGGTAATTCAATTGCAGTAAATGTTATATATGCCCTTTTGAAAAATTTATTTGAGGCAATGCCATATTTGTTTGAAAATATAAAATTCGGACACTTTTTCTCGGGCATAGGCGCATTTGAAAAAGCATTTGAAAAAATTATGGTTGAGATAAATCAACAAGAAATGGCCCAAAACCAAAAAGTAGCCTAACATCAATATATAAATCTACTTTGTCTTATGTCAATAAAATTTACAAAGTTATCGATTCGCCACAAAACAATCTGCTATTAATGTGTTCTATAGGGATAACCACGTGATAGCATTATTTAACCCTTGCCGCCCGTATTATACGAAAATAAAATAAAAGACCTTTTGTGCACAAAGGCGGTATCTGTGCTCAAATGGCAGAGAGCGAGTATCAAAATGAAAGCTCATAATTTTAAATATGTGGATTGGAAAATTAAAGCACGGTATAATTGTTCAAACGGCGAAAAGGGGTTAGATACAACGACCGGTTTTGGTGTTGTAGACACTATCGGAGAGAATCCCAAAAAAATGTTACGCTTAGTCAAAGATCATTTAGAGGAAGGCTACAATTGTGTGATTAACCAGTTAGGCCCAGAAATGCAGTCCAAATTAATTAGTTGTAAAGTTAAATATATCCCTTTCGCAGATGCACGAAAACGAGCAGAACAGCATTTTGCAGCTGGGATACTGGAAAAGGAAGTCGCCGATCACTTTGGGCTAAACTGAACTTGCAAAAGGCACTTTAATATAAAAACATATAAAAAGCTGCAAAACATTAGATACGACGACTTTTAGAAATGGCTTAACCACAAAATAATCTGCTATTACTGTGTTCTATAGGGATAACCACGTGATAGCAGTATTTAACCCTTGCCGCCCGTATTATACGAAAATAAAATAAAAGACCTTTTGTGCACAAAGGCGGTATCTGTGCTCAAAGGGCAGAAAGTGAGTATAAAAATGAATACTCATAATTTTAAATATCTGGACTGGGAAATGACAGTTAGGTTAACTATGTCAAACGGCGAAACGTGGATAGAGACAAGAGGCAGTTTTGTTGTTATAGATACTAATAAAATGAATCCAGAAGAAACATTACAAAAATACAAAGAATGGCTTGAAAAAACTCGTGATTATATGAATAACAAGTCAGACCCAGAGAAAGACCCCCAAATAATTAGTTATAAAGTAAAATATATATCTTCCGCAAAAGCACAAAAACTAGCACGGCGAGCTTTCGAATCAGGTGAACTGAGTAGAAAATTGGCCAAGCATTTCCAACTAAACTGAAACTATATAGACTATAAGGCGGATTGGAGTAATATTTATGTTAACAAAAATGTATCCGCAAATAACGTAAGTTTCGATTTTGAACAAAATAAAGTGATTGGAGATTATTGAAATGAATTATAATAAAATTAGCACAACCAGTACGGCTTATAAATTTGACCTTGGGTATAACTGGACAGAGTTTTTAAATAAACCTAAAAATGATTACGATAAGAGAGTATATGAGGAATTAATGTATCAAGAAGGCAATGACGACTTGGTTCTCTATGTGATATGTTACCCCATTGAAGGTAGAAAAGGCAGAGCAGAATTCTTGATAGGCAAATCAGATTCAAGCATACGATGTTGGATCGCTACTCGAGCTAACGAGGGAAACGTAGATAATATGGAGTTTGTAAATCGGCTGATAGAAGAAAATATCAATGATTGGATTTATATGTGGTATTACCGTTATGGTTATAATATTATTGATTATGACTGTTAAAATGATTTTGGGCGACTATAATGGTCGT
>CAZCQT010000396.1:0-2223 GCA_964500905.1 uncultured Moorellales bacterium | reverse complement strand
TCTCACTCAACCAATATCCAATATTACTTCCCGGAATTTTTTCAAACTCTTTTTGGTTTTTGGTATAAAACCAACCGCAATCGGAACTTTGTATGGCTTCCAAGGTTTTAGTCCGTTTCTCGTCGGATGTGTTGTAATCTACTAATCGAATATATGTACCTTGTAGTTTAGGCTCTTTATTGATAAAAGTAAAAGCAGCATTTTGTACAACTTCTCCACCAATTTCAGGAAAAGTTCTTGGTCCCAAATGTAATAAGGTATCAAATAATGCATTATCAATTAGCTTTTCCCTTAGTTTTTCGTAACTACTCAAAAACATCCAGGAATGTTGGTTTATCATTCCTAATAACCCATTAACCTTTAGACTTGCCAGACCACTTTCCATAAAACAAGCCATCAAATCGGCTTTGCTATCGGGATAGTTCTTTTTCACAAAGTCAGACAACTCTTTGTTCATATTTCCACCGCCCATATAGGGTGGATTATCTACTACGCAACTTACTTTTGTACCTAATTGAATTAATTGCTCTAAGGCTGTTTTAATTGTCTCTAAACTTTGTTTGTCAAACAGGTTTGCTTTTATGAGTTGGGTGTTTACTGCTTTTAATGCTGTTTGTAACTCACTATTATTAGCTTGTGGCTGTATCAAACTTCCCAAATTGGTAGCTTCTTGCATGTTTTTTAAGTCATGTAACAAGTCTTTTGAAGCATCAATTCCTATATTTTGCAAAGTTTGCTCTATTTCATCACTACTTAAAGTCAAATCGCGGTAGCAAAGTATATTGGGTTTTATGTTTTTCCGAAACAGTCGTCTGTAATAAGTTCTGGCTTTCATCAATACCGAAAATGAGGCTAATTGCGCCGCTCGTTCGTCTATTTCATAACCTAATAAGTTTTTTTCTATAATTAGTTCCGGTATTTGCGATGCGGTATATCCCGCTTCTTCGTATATTTGATAAAGTAGCTCAAAACCATACACCAATATATGTCCCGATCCACAAGCTTGATCCAAAAGAGTGATCTCTTCGGGCGAATTTATTTTCAGGTAATTATCCGACTTTGATGCTTCAGTTTCTATATAATAGGGCATTTTCTCTTTTAGAGTTGAATTAGGGTAGTTTTGCATCCACAGTTTTCCTACCGTATTTTGCACCATATACTCCACAATCCAACGAGGTGTGAACAGCTGGGTGGCGGCCGGTATTTCATCTTTTTGCACTTTGCCTTTCTTTGCAAATACTTCATCTTTCTTTTCTGAAATATAAAACTGATACAACCACCCTAAAATCTCCACTTCCTGGCAATCTTCTGCCGACATATTTTCTACTATATCATGTAGGATAGAGAACTCACTAATCAAATCATCGGGTAGTAACAGTTCGCTATAATCTTCGATACGCTCAAACAGAAATGGGAAAATAGTATGCAGGTAGTTGCAAGATGCTATCAACAACTCTCTGTACACTTCATTCTGAGGATTATTGCCGGGTACTCTTCCATCCAATAGGTCTAATAGTCTTTGCTTATTGAGTTTAAGCTCTTCTGAAAAACTGCCCTGTTTTGCTCTTTCTAAAATTTCAGCATCGCCTTCGCACGTGCTTGATGATACTACCTGCACCATCAAAGGTTGATAGCCATTTACATCCATAAATCGCAAAGCTACAAAACGATTGAACCAAGTATAAGCCACTTGCTCAATCAATTGCTCTTTTGAAGATTGCCGTAATGCTTTATTCAATGCATCTAACTGTTTAGTCTTTTCACGCAGTTCCGGAGAATCTGATTGCAATACCCAATCCAACTTAGCTGATATCTGCTGAATTAATTTTCTTCTTGCTTCTTGTGCAAAACGTTTTAATTGATTTGTGTTCATTTTTGTTGGTTGTTAGTTGTTAGTTGTTGGTTGTTGGTTTTAGTTGGAAATCCACCATTTACCAACCACCATCCACCATCTACTTCCTCTTAATATACGCCTGCTCTGGATGGGTTTGCGTAAAAGGATATTTTTTTTCTAACTTTCCATCACATATCATCTTTGGAAAGATTTTATTTTTCAAATAATCTGTAGATCTACCTAATTGTATTGCAATTTCTTCTAACTTCATATACCTATCTTTACAGATATCCATGATCAAATTTTCTAATTCATCTCTTTTTAATTGCAAAGGAATATTCTTATTAGAGCTATCAACCTTTAGTGTCGAGCTATCAACCTTTGATGTG
>CAZCQT010000395.1:0-2227 GCA_964500905.1 uncultured Moorellales bacterium | reverse complement strand
TCAAAATTTACCTTTATTTCACTTTCCTGGTTAACTAATTCTTCAATACCCTTGGTAAAATCCACATCACACTGAATGCCGGCATTATTAATTAGCACATTAACATCAAACTCGGTGGTGGCCCAGGCAAATAGACGCTCCCGATCTTCCTGCTTGGTTACATCACACACCATATAATGTAAACCCGGGTTATCGTGTTGAGCTTGAATTAGACGGCTTTCACGCCGCCCGCATATCAAAACCTTGTTATCCATCGCTAAGAAAGCTTCGGCCAAAGCCAGCCCAATACCACTTGAACCACCTGTGATCAAAACTGTATTACCCGAAATTTTCACATATTTCCCTCCCCGTTATAAATTAGCAATAAAGCCAAAACTGAAAAATTTCCCTGGGATTTTTACCGCTACAAGAGAACAATACTTTTCTACGCCTATATCTTTAATTATTCACGCTGCAGGGAATCATATTTAAATTGAATCCTTGCATCCTTTAGCGTAGCACCATTTTTAACTGAAGCAACAATTTTGTTTTCTGCCTCGGAGATTTGTTCTGCCAAAGTCAGAACCTCCTCTGCCTTTTCCCTTGGAATTACCAGCACACCCGATTGATCTGCCATAATTAAATCACCCGGATTAACCTTTATGTCACAAATTTCAACGGGCTTATTGTAGGATTCCATAACTATCCGATCCTTGCCTGTCACCATAAAATGACCACGGGTAAACATGGGGTAGCCCATTTCACGGATATTATCAACATCTCGACAGACGCCATCTATTACCGTTCCTGCAAGTTTTTTATTTACGGCAACAGTAGTTAGGATATCTCCCCAAGCGGTACAATAGGTTCTGCCTCCATTATCAATTACAATGACATCCCCCTCATTAGCCTCATCAATGTAGTCACCTGCCCCCGTCTTTACAAGACCAATAGGTACATATTTAACTGTAAAGGCAGGCCCAACGAACTTTTTGTCCAGCACAATGGGAGATAACCCATGACAGCCACATTTAATTTTCAATTTATCTAAAGCATCAGATACGGAAGGGGTGGAAAGAGACAAGAATGCTTGTACTAATTCTTTTGTCGTTTTACTCATATAAATTCTCCTTTACTTTTTTTGTAATAGTAACAACACCATTATCAGCATCAACTTCTAAATAATCACCAGATTCAATAACCTCTGTAGGATCCTGATCCAATTGATCAACTACGGGTATATTACCCATAATGCATCCAATGATTGAAATAGGATCTCTGTCAACTAAAATAAATGCCTTGGGGGCCGTTTTTTGATAAACCATTTCATAAATCCTGTACGACCCTCCGGTTGAACCTTTGCCGGTGGGATACACCAAAATTTTTCCGGATATATTTTGACCTTCTAACTCATGTCCCTTTTCTGTAACATAACCCGTCTTTGGATCCAAACCTCCGATAAAGCTGATGGGCTCATGAGATACAATAGCTATACCAGAAACCTTACCGCCTACAACCTTTTTACCTTTTAAGACTGTTTTCTCCATATCAATCTACCCACTTTTTATTAAGAGCCGATAATATAACTTTTTCCGTGCTCCCATAATGTGAAGGGAAACCTATTTCCCCTATGGCATAATGTGCAATTTTTGCCGAGTCTGTTGTAATAGTACGTAAACCTTTTTTCTCAGCGATAGCCCTATTCGGGGCATGAGCAGGACAGGTCTCACATACAAGTAAAGCACCGGCATCTTCAATTATCTTTGCATATCCCATTTGTGTAGCCAAAGTTTTAATAGGAGTAGAGGTGCACACCCATAATTCAACATCCTTGTGTATCTTTTTACCATCTAACAAGCTTGCAACATTACGCACCTCATGTATTGAACACTGAGGGCAACCAATATATAACCAATCCACATGATCTGTTTTTTCCGAGTTTAAGCTGGCTTCCGTAGCCCACTGTTCTTTTAAAGTGTATTCCAAAACCTGTTCAGGCTTCTTGCCATTAAAAGCACTTTCCAATGTAGGTGCCTCCGGTGTTACCCCGACGACATGAAATAACGAAACAGCCCCTGATGAAGCCAGAGCGGATCCCAGTGACTTTAACTCATCATTGGTTACCCCAGGAGAAATACCGGTAAAAACAGGAATCCTTTGCTTGGCAATGGCGCCTACATAATAGCCCAAGGTACCATAGTCGCAAATCCCCTTTATGGGATGGCTGACATGGACTAACAAGTCACCA
>CAZCQT010000394.1:0-2239 GCA_964500905.1 uncultured Moorellales bacterium | reverse complement strand
TCCTGCATGATCCTTGTTTCGCATTTTTAATCATACAGGAATGGATTTTTAAGGCGGCCTATTTTTTTCCCGGTCTCTGGCCTAATATTAGAGTAGCATTAACATGCATTCTAGCAAAAGGTCTGGGGCATAAAACGTCTCAGATACCTTGCGGGGTTTTCCATTATATCTTTTTCACCCAATTCGTTCTGGAACCGCTCCTCTGCTGAGGTGGAGATCACTTCCAGATCAAGCTGCTTGGCCGCCTCACTCACAGCCCTGGCCCCTTCCTGGATCACGTCAACTGTTGTCTCACCGCCCAGGTGGGTATTATTAAGCAAAGCATCATGCCCAAGCCGGAAACATGCTCTGCTATATCGTAAATCGGGGGGGTTAAGATGCCCATCAATGCTAAAAATACAGTATGTAATACAAACTGCTCAAGTATCAACATCTATAATCATTTGTTCCGACATTAACAAATTTCCTGATGAATCATAATTACTAAAGCATCTGTTTTTCTCATTATTGTTATGTGCTTGTTTTAATATGCTTAGGGAAAATATATTTCAACCATTCGTTAGAATCATTTGAAAATATAATGGAGGGGATACATTAAAAAAAGAGGAGGAAGTAACTAGCAAGGTTCTTGTGAAATGCTAAAAAGCATACATGGGTGCCTCTGTTTAACCTCTTGTGACGTTTTCAAATATTGTGATACATTCAATAATAATATATTAAGTGACGCCTCTAGGCTGTTGAACCCCAGGAGTTGAAACTAAAACCTTATGGAGGTAATAACCAATTCCTTAACTTCCTTCCACAGTCCCCATCTTAATTGTAAGGTTTATCGGATATTATAAGCAACAGATTAGAGATTTTCCCACCCTGTCAGTTTTCCAACCATCCATTATTGTTGAATGAAGGTTATTAAAGATGACAATTCCTGGTATCCTAACTAAGTACCCGGTAGAGGATCCTCGAACTGCACAATCCACCAGGAAAGAGTAACACAAAAAGATCACGGCCATATCCTAGACAAACAAAAATCTGTTTACATTATTCTTGATACCTGGGAATATAGCTGTTTAAATATATTTTTGGGACTCCCTTAGTTAAATAACTAAAACATTTAATAGGCTTTAGTCATTTAACTAGAACCACCTCAATTTTCACCTTTCTATTGCTGGCTTACATTTCTACTATTCTACTATTATTAATAATAGCAGAAAATTTTCCCCTGGGGATTTCCATTAAAATGGATTAACGCAGCTATATATCTTTTTTAGCGTGCAACCGTATAAGATGTGCGAAACAATGCTGATCCACTGCATTGTTTCGTAACCCACCATTGCTGAATCATTACAATTTGCAGGCATAATAAAGGGCCACCCGCAGTTCATTTGGGTATGATTTGCTTTAGGGGCTTGGACAATTTGGGCCTTTAAATAGAATTCAACTCAATTAGGCAAGGTTTCACCCCTGCTCCCCTAAATCCCACCAGGATATTACCCTTGTTTTTGATAAATAAGTTTTACTGGGAGTAACCAGCATCCATGTTAGGGTGACCCGTTAAATACGCTTTTTTCAATAGGGTATTGCGAATTCAGGACGCATTTCCAGCAACAGTCATATGTTATTGCAATGCAATGCCTTATTTATTGTAATGTGCCATCTTCTTATACTAATCATGTTCTCTAACAAACTTCAAAATATCAGGTTAACTTTTAACTTACCTGAATCTTGGCAATGAATTGTCTTTATTTTAAATTAACTCACCACTGCTACTGCTTCAATTTCTAGTTTGGCTCCTTTTGGCAGATTTGCTGCCTCAAAGGCAGATCGCGCTGGCGGTATCTCAGAAAAAAAGGTGGCATAGACCTCATTCATGGATGCGAATTCAGTAATATCCGCCATGAAAACTACTATCTTAACAACCTTATCCAGACTGCTGCCAGCAGCCTCAAGAACATAAGATAAATTTGTCAAAGCCGAGCGCGTCTGTACTTTGATGTCACCCTTGATTTGCCCTGTTTCTGGATCCATTGGCAACTGACCTGAGGTAAAAATAAAATCACCCACCACAATTGCTTGGGAATAAGGGCCTACGGCTGCAGGTGCCTTACCACTAATTACCTTATTTTTGTTCATTTATTTTTCTCCCTTTCCTTTCTTTAATACTGCGTTTATTAATATTGGCACTTACTTTTTTGAATCCTCCGCAATAACCTGTTTTAAAAGAATAGTCAATAACATTAAG
>CAZCQT010000393.1:0-2241 GCA_964500905.1 uncultured Moorellales bacterium | reverse complement strand
CTCTGCCGCCTTTGGCAACAATTATTTTGCTTTCAGACTGCACTAAATCCGCAAGAACTCGACCTGTATCCGCATCCTTAACCAAAGTACCGGGAGGCAAGGATAGAGTTAAATCCTCCCCGTCTCTGCCATGTCTGTTTTTACCTTGACCGTGCTGGCCCCTTTCTGCTTTATAATGTCTTTTATATTTAAAATCTACAAGCGTCCTCAAGCCCTCATCTACAACAAAAATAATATTGCCGCCTCTGCCCCCATCACCTCCATTGGGGCCTCCCTCCGGCACATATTTTTCGCGGCGAAAGGAAACACAGCCATCGCCTCCGTTTCCCGCCTTTATATAAATTTTCGCAGTATCAAAAAACATATTTTCACCTCAATTATTTAAAAATTCCTTCTAAAACTAGTTTTGCCCGTTTAAAATGTCTTACTCGGCTAACGGCTGCAAAGATTTTTTGGGAAGCCTACAGGCCAAATGATTATCTGAAAAGCCGCATTGAGAGCCAATTTCCTTTGCATTTTCGAAAGTACTTGCCAGTGCATTTTCACAAAAAATCTTATCCTGATTATGAAAACAAGGACCAAATTCAAACAAATATGTGCTTTCTTCTTCACTTACTCTTAAAGTCAGCACATCTTCCTGCGTTTTATTTTCGTGAAATAGCTTTAGAATATTTGAAAGAAATAAGTTAAGATCGGGTTCTGAAACAGCCAGATCTTTCAAATCCGTAGTATTTTTAATAATAAGTTTAATCCCCCCATCATAAAGGCTTAATCTAAACTTCAGTATCAATAAAATAGTCGATGAATATTTCCAGCGGAATAATTGCCGCTGGGAGTCCCAATTATCCATTGTGCTTTTTAAATATAAAGACAGCTGCTCCAAATTACCCAACTGTATGTAACCGGAGATGACTTGAAAATTATTTAGCATATCGTGATTTTGTATTCTTAGCAATTTAATCATTTCATCTATTTCCACATATTTATTTTCCGGCATTACCAACTAATAATACCCCCTCACCTCTGCTATTATTTACTATATTAAGGTATTCGCTTCGGCAAGTAAAAATCCCCCCTAGGGTAAAAGAAAACCGAAAGAAAAAACCGCCAAAGGCGGTTTTTTGAACTACATGGCTATTTCAGAATAAACACTGACTTGTTTTTTATCTTTGCTCTTTCTTTCGTAGCGGACAATACCATCTACCAAAGCAAATAAGGTATGATCTCTGCCTAATCCAACATTTTCACCGGGATGAATCTTAGTGCCTCTTTGACGTACTAAAATATTTCCGGCAACCACCGTTTGCCCATCATGCCTTTTTACCCCCAGCCTTTTGGATTCACTATCTCTGCCGTTTCTGGAGCTACCGGCACCTTTTTTTGTTGCAAACAGCTGTAGATCTATTATAAACATTCTGTCCACCTCCTCTTATGGAGTTTAAAATAATTCCCATATTTGGGTTTAAGAGCCTCAAGCCCTAATTCCATAGTTTTTAGGATAGTTTGGGATCGTTCTTGTTCCTGCTCATTTAAACCATCCGGCAAAATACAACTTAACAAACCTGCCTCAATTTCCAGTTTCGGTTTTTTATGCAAATAATGTTGAAGACCGATGACTGCAGTTTGACTTAAAACAGAGATTGCACTACAAACCAAATCCTCCCCATAAGGAGCAGCCTCGGCATGACCCGTAAATTTAAACGCCTTTAGCATTTTATCCCGGTCTTCAAAAAACTCTACGGAAACCATTTTTAAGCTTCAATGCTTTGTACAAGCAATTGTGTAAAGGGCTGCCGATGCCCCTGTTTTTTACGATAGTTCTTTTTGGGCTTATATTTAAATACTATAACCTTTTTAGCCCTGCCCTGCTCTTGAACCTTTAAGGTAACCTTAGCCCCTTCCACATAGGGACTTCCAACCTTTACCCCGGCTTCATTGGAGACCAACAGCACTTTATCAAGCACCAGGGTTTCGCCTTCCGTAGCAGGTAATTTTTCAACCCGAATTACAGATCCCTGACTAACTCTGTACTGTTTTCCTCCTGTTTCTACTATCGCGTACATAACGCACCTCCTCGCAAAGACTCGCTAATTAAGGTGGATTTCTCACTTAAAAACCTTAGTTAAGCGGTTTTAAACGATCCAAAAACAAATGTATCATATGGATTAACTGCTGTCAAGTTGAGTTTTTTTGCATTTGCTTTTTTACATACCAATTAATTAGCTTTTGTAGGGTTCCAAC
>CAZCQT010000392.1:0-2244 GCA_964500905.1 uncultured Moorellales bacterium | reverse complement strand
GTTGGCGGAGGCGTACGGGACAGATAATAAAACTATTAGTAACAATTTTAACCGCAATAAAGAGAGGTATACTGAAGGGAAACATTTTTATTGCTTAGAAGGAGAGGAAAAAAGACAGTTTGTTAACCATCATCAATTTGATGACGGTTCTAAAAATGCTATAGTGCTCTATCTCTGGACTGAAAAAGGGGCCTGGCTTCATGCTAAATCTTTAGGCACAGATAAAGCATGGGAAGCGTATGAAATGCTAGTAGATGATTATTTTGTAAAAAGAGATTTGGCCAAGCTTGTTGCTAACGACCCCATATTGGCAATCCGAGTGCATCAACTAGAAATGGAGCAAAGGCTATCCCTTGTAGAGGAAAAAACCAATGTAGCCGAGATGCAAGCTGCCATTGCTGAGGAACAGGCATCTCTTGCCCACAAAAGAATTAATCTATTAGATACCGTAGATCCCGATGGAGATCCTCGTCAGCAATTAGTAGCGTTGGTTACTAAATACGCTCAGCGTAATGGAATACAATTTAACCAAGCCTGGTCTGATTTTAGGCAAGCTTTTAACATTGCCTTCCGGACCAACATAAAGCTGAAAATGAAAAACCACACTAAAAAGCAGGGCATAAAAAAGATGACTGTACCTGAATATTTAGAGGTAACTGGTCAAATTTGGGATGGCGTTCGAGTAGCAGATAAAATGCTCAATCCTGCTAAAAAATTAACAGTGGTGTAAAGATGGGGGGGGGTTGCGATGGTGTAAAAACACAGAACAAAAAATATATTACTTTTAAGGAAAAGCATCCTAACGGGTGCTTTTTCTTATACCTAAAAGGCAGGTGATAATATGTCAGATAGCACAAGCGTGGGGAAAATCCATCTAGAGGTAGAGGTAATCGGCAAGTCTTTAGATAGCCAAATGAAATCTATGTCTAGTAATATGCAAAAAGCTATGGATAGCACAATGGGAAATCTTAATAAAAAAATGGGTAACTTTTTTAAAAGTTCAACTAGCAAAATGGCAAATCATTTCAAAGAACGTTTGCAACAAATAAGCGGGGGAGAAAAAACTTCTTCTGCTGATATAGCTAAAATGGAAGAGACTAAAGCAGCCATAGAAAATTTATCTACTCAGATGAACAATGCCTCTAATCAAGCTGAAATGTACCGGCAAAAACTAAAGGAGCTGGCCACAACCTATGAAGGCCTATCACCTACGAGCAAACGTGCCGGTTTTGGTCAACAACTTTCGGAGGACATGCTAAAAGCCGAAGAAAGAATGATACGATATGCTCAACGAAGTGATGACGCTCGAATTAGGGTTGAGCAGCTTGAAAGTACTATGAACAAGTTAGGGGACACTGGCTCCAAAACCGGCGGTATACTAGCGTGGGCCTTTGAAAGAATGAGCCGTACTGTTCGGAGAACAGGAGGGCTATTCAGTAAAGCGGGCAAAGATGTAGAGAAAACAACAAACCGAATAAGGCAGTCGGGAAAAGGCATAACTAATTTTGCAACGACTTTTCAAAGGGCATTTGCTAGAGTTCTAAAGCAAGTGCTTTTATATTCCCTAGCATATAAAGCTATTAGAGGCTTAAGCAGTTATTTGAGCTCGGCTTTAAAAACCAATAGCCAGTTTGCAAACTCAATGAACCAAATAAAGACTAACCTGGCTGTAGCTTTTATGCCAATTTACGATTTTATCCTGCCGGCAATAAATGCTTTAATGGCTGCCCTTGCAAAAGCAACAGCCTATATTGCCACTTTCTTTTCAGCATTATCCGGTAAATCATACCAACAAAGTTATGATGCCGCAAAAAATTTAGATGCGGCGAAAAAGAGTATGGAAGGGTATGGTAAAGCAGCAAAGGGTGCGTTGATGGGTTTTGATGAAATCAATCAGCTGCAAATTCAGGATGAAGATGGCGGGGGAGAGGCTAGTGGCTTTGAAATGAAAATGCCAGATATATCTGCTATAGATTTATCTGGTATGGAAATATTTATGGAAAAGCTAAAATCAATGTTTAACCCTACTATAGAAGCTTTAGGAAAATTAAAACTAGCGTTAGAACCATTAAAGACCTTTGTTGCACAGGGGTTATATGATTTTTATAATAACTTTTTATTACCTACAGGCAAATGGACATTTGGAGAAGGGATACCTAGATTTATAGAGGCTATAACGATAGGCTTATTAGGAGTAAACTGGCAATTAATTAATGATGGATTAAATAATCTTGGGTTGGCTTT
>CAZCQT010000391.1:0-2252 GCA_964500905.1 uncultured Moorellales bacterium | reverse complement strand
AATTATTAAATAAAAATAATTTTAGCTGTCTGAATAATTGGAATCATTAAAATTCTACAAAAAGGCTTCATTCAAATTTTCAGGAGGTGGTTACCTGGAATGTTTGTTTAATCACTTGTAATTAGGTAAGGGTTTTAGCAAACCTTAAAAAGCTAAATATAAAATATGGGGGCATAATGTATGGGCAAACCAATTAGGTTTTTTCCTGAAGGATTGAATTCCATGTCTTTTGAAGAAAGGAAGGAACACAAGGAGAAACTGCTTCGTGAAAACATTAGGTATATGTATGATTATTCGCCTGAATATTACCAGCTACGATTTAAGGAGTGTGGTGCTGAACCCGGGGATATAAGAACCATAGAAGATCTACGAAAACTTCCCATTTTTATGGACAAAGATCGGGAACGGATCAGTATGGAGGCTAGTTTGGAAAAATATAACCACCCCTTTGGCCTTCATGTTTGTGCCGACCCCAAAGACATTATTATGACTGGAGGAACCTCAGGGACCACTGGTCACCCCACCTATCCCTACTCGGTCACTAATGAGGATGCGGACTTTTTGGATGAGATGATTGCTTTTATGCACCACCTTTGGGGATTAGGTAAAGGAGACCGTGCTTGGTTTATTTTTCCCTTAGGGGTGTATGCAACTACAGCGATACTGGCAGGTATCAGAAAAGCCGGTATTTTACAACTCCCTATAGAAATTAGACTGGGTATCCAACCATCCATGGAACTTGCTAAATGGACCAGGCCCAATTTTATTTGGAGTGGGCCAACTATTTTGCTGCATTATCTGGAAGCTTTCAAAAAACAAGGCATTGATCCTAAAAGCTTTAACTTTAAGGCAATTGCTTGTACGGGGGAAAAGGCCCTTGATGACCCTAATATTAAGGGTGCACTGGAGAAAGGCTTTGGATGCAGGGTATATGATTTTTGGGCCCCTTCTTTTACCAATCCGGCCACCTCTTGTGATTCCAATGAATTTCACGGACTACACAACTTTGCTGATGATTGGGATATCAGTTTTGAAGATTTAGTTGATCCTGATACCAAGGAGCCCATTGAAATTAAAGATGGGGCAATTGGGGAGATGGTTGCCACTCATCTGAGAAAGAAGGCCGCTCCTTACCTAAAATATGCGACAGGAGACATTGTCCAGGTATATTTTGATACACCTTGCCCAGGCTGTGGTTTTAAGGGCGCAAGGGGCAAAGTTATTGGTCGTGCCGATGATATGCTAACGGTTAAAGGTGTCAATGTTTTCGGTGCACCGTTGTTGGAGAGTATAAGAAAAGAAATGGGTGCCCAGTTAACTGGTCATATGCGCATCATAAAAGAATCTCCCAGTCCTAGGGTAGTAGATCTAAAACTGTGGGTAGAATATGCACCGGGACAAGAAAACCGGCTTGAAGAAATGGCAACTCAGATTAAAGACATTTGCAAGGTTAATCACCGTTGCTCTCCATTAGTAGAGTGGGCAAATCCAGGGATTATTCCCCGTTTTGATCGCAAAACACCAATTATGGAAAAACGCTATTAATTTTGTAAAATTGCTTGGTAAAAGAGGAGGATTAAATTGAGCTTTGTTAATTTTGAGGTGCGAGGCAGTATTGGTATCGTAACTCTTAATCATCCACCGGTTAACGCGTTAAATATCAGCATATATAACGAGATAGAAAAAATTTTTAAGTCCATTAACTGTATGGACAATGTAAGAGTCGTTATTTTACGCGCCGAGGGGAAACATTTCATGGCAGGTAACGATGTAAATGTAATTAAGAATCTGGATAAATCAAGCACCATAGATTATCGGGATGGTATAAAAGCTAGTGTTGGAGCTGTGTATGAGTGTAGAGTTCCCGTTATAGCCACAGTTAATGGTGCCGCTATGGGAGCAGGTTTAGCCTATGCGGCAGTTTGCGACATTATAATTGCTGCAGATAGGGCCACCTTTGGTATTCCGGAGGTTAAGGTAGGTATAATTGGTGCCGCTGGTTTTCTATCTACGCTTGTTCCCCCTAAGGTGGTAAGTTACATGGCTTTAACTGGCAATCCAATCACTGCCGAGGAAATGGCTAAATATGGTGCTATACACAAAATCGTCCCAGGGGAACAATTGATGGAGGTTTCTTTAGAGACCGCGGAAGTCTTGTTAGCTAATTCACCCCTAATTCAGGAATACTGGAAAAGAGCCTTGCGTATTAACTCCGGTGCTAGATTAATGGAACAATATGATGTTGAAATGGC
>CAZCQT010000390.1:0-2252 GCA_964500905.1 uncultured Moorellales bacterium | reverse complement strand
AAGCATTATGGGTGGCTTTAAAGAAGATTTATACGTGGTCTTATCCTCTTGGTCCCAGGGAGGGGAAATAGCTACGATTAAAGTAAATATTAATCCTTTGATGGCTTGGATGTGGATAGGTGGCTACCTGTTAATAATCGGCACCCTATTTGCTGTTTGGCCGGGCAGAGGCAGTCGTTTAGGTCCCAGATACAAATCAAGGCCTGCATAAAGGTGTAAATTTGACTTCCAGGAGGGTGAAAGATGGATCCGATTGTAATTATAGCGGGTTTAATACTATTAGGCATCAGCGTTTATCTGGTTGGAGCACCTCTGCTTAAGCCTTTAGCCGAGGAAACTGAAACAGCGAAACCAAATACCAATACGGCCGATGTTGAAGAAACAAAGGAAATGATCTTTGCTACCTTGGCGGAATTAGAATTTGATTATCAAATGGGTAAACTGGCGGAAGAGGATTATTTAAAGTTAAAAGAGGAATACCAGCCAAAGGCGATCGAAATTTTGCAATCCCAGGCAAAAACAAAGCAGTATTCCTCCGGACCTATAAAGGATAAAGCTACTATTGAGGCAGAGTTGGAGAAGGAGCTGGAGCAAGAATTGGCTCAAATAAGAAAAGATCTTCAAAAGAGAGGGAAAGGTTAGCATAGGGGTGACTTAATGGAAAAGCCGAGGCATTGGGCAAAAAAGATTGTCCTGTTTATATCAATTTTGTGGGTTTGCATTGGGCAGGCTGTTTATGCTTCTCAGCCTGAGATACTTTTAAATCATTTACTGATTGAATTGGTAGAAGAGGGAAGACTTTCCATAACAGAACAATATCGGGTTTTGAATCCCGGGGAGGACACGATTGACAAGGGGGAGCTTAGTTTTTTCTTGCCTCAGGGGGCAAAGAATTTTACCTTTGGCCCGGGGATAGATGAAGCTACAACTATTATCAGTAATGGCACAATTATTTTCACACAGGAGTTTTCCCAAGGAGAGACTACCTTGGTTTTTCATTATTTTTTAGATTCCTTTGTGGAAGATCATTTTCTTTTGGAAAGAGAATTTACTTATAATGTTCAAACTTTTTTTATTATTGTTCCTGCCGGGATCCTGCAAGTAAGCGGTGATGGATTACATGATCAAGGTATAACCTCTATGGGCGGCAGGCAATTACATGTTTATGGCGGCTCCTTTAGCAGGGGTGATAATTTATCCCTTGTCATTCACCCTGATGATGGTTCCTTTCAAATGGATATGGGAGAACAAAGTAAAGGTTTTGTTGACAGAAATATCGCCCCTCCTTTACATAGCAAAGCCCATGTAGATGGCTGGAATGCATCCCCTTTGAAAAACATTGAGCCCCACTTGTTTATGCTGATAGTTGTGGGATTGCCCTTGGGTTTTCTGGGAAGACATTTATTTAGAAAGGGCCAGTTAAGTGAGCAAAACAACATCTCACAGGTTAAAAAAAGTGATTCCAATGAGTTAATAATTAAAGAGAATATTTTAAAAGGAAAACTGATTAAATTAGAGCAGGATTTTGCCCAAGGTATGATCCCCCAGTCAGAATACGAAGCAAAGCTGACTCTTTATAAAAAGAAATTGATTGAAGTGCGTTTGCAAATTGAAGGGAGGTAGCTCCCATTATTAAGGCGGAAAAGATTACTAAGGAGATAGGCGGCAAGGAGATTTTAAAGGGAATTGATCTAACCATTGCCGAGGGAGAATTCGTGACTGTTTTAGGGCCCAATGGTGCGGGAAAAACAACTCTTTTAAAAATTTTATCCCTTTTAATTAAGCCCTCTTCCGGGAAGCTATTTATTGGTGGAGTTGCTGCAGATGAGCTAAATACGAAAAACAAAAGTAAAATTGGCGTTATCTCTCATAATACCTTTCTTTATGATAATTTATCTGCTTATGAGAATCTCAGGTTTTATGGAAAGCTTTATCAAGTGCCTCAGTTAAAGGACAGGATTCAGCAAGTCCTGTCTGAGGTGGGATTAAACTACGTATTGCACGATCCTGTCAGAACCTTTTCCCGGGGAATGCAGCAAAGGCTCTCTATTGCCAGAGCTATTTTGCATGAGCCGACAATTTTGTTTTTGGATGAGCCTTATACCGGTCTGGATCAAAATGCCATAGAAATTTTAAACTCGGTATTAATGCGTTTAACGGATAACCAAAGAACAATTTTTATGGTTACCCATAATTATGAGCAAGGTTTGGAACTGAGTAATCGAGTCCTGATTTTAGTTAAAGGGAGGATT
>CAZCQT010000389.1:0-2258 GCA_964500905.1 uncultured Moorellales bacterium | reverse complement strand
ACCGCAACTACATGTTCTCCCCCTTAAGCATAAAAATGGCTTTGGCCATGGCCGCAGTGGGAGCTGAGGGGGATACCAAAAGCCAGATTTTAGAAGTATTGGGTCTTGATGATTTGGACAATTTTATGAGCTTTTCTAAGCGATTAATTGAAGATTACGGCCAGAATGATAAAGTTGCTTTGAATATCGCTAATTCAATTTGGCTTAATGAGGATTATCACCCTGGAACCGATTTTTCAAAAATTTACAAAGAAACAATTACTGATTACTTTTACGGGGAAAGCGGTAGGATTAACTTTGCGAATGCGGTGGGGAAAATAAACGGTTGGGTAAACGAAAAAACTAAGGGCAAAATCCCTACCTTAGTTGATGACAGTGACTTTCTGGCCTATATAGTGAATGCAATCTATTTTAAGGGCGAATGGGCTCAGCAATTTAATGAAAAAGTAACTAAGCCAAAAGATTTCACTGATCGCAATGGTTTTAAAACCGAACAGGATTTTATGAATCAGGTAGAATATTTTGACTACTATGGTGATGCTGAGCTTCAAATGGTCAGGTTGCCTTATAAGGACGGCAAAACCAGTATGTATATAGCTCTACCCGAAACCAGGGAACTGGATCTAACCAGTTATATCAAAAAAATGAAGTCAACTAAGGTTGACCTTAGTATCCCCAAATTTAAAACTGAATTAAGTGTTAAGCTAAATGATATGTTGAGGCACTTGGGTATTGTAGAGGCATTTGTCCCGAGGGCTGCAAACTTTAAACCCATGTTTACAGGGGTGGAGAACGGCGATAATGTATTTATTTCTGATGTGATTCATAAAACCTTTATAGAAGTTGATGAGAATGGCACAGAAGCGGCTGCGGTAACCGGAATTGTTATGGAAACAACCAGTATGCCGATACCGGTTGAACCGATAATATTTACTGCAGACAGACCCTTTACCTATTTTATCTTTGATGATTTGAACCAAGAAATTCTTTTCATGGGAGAGCGAGCCTTTGCGGATTAGCAGGAGGGGCTTTGCCTCTCCCCCCGTCTCCTTTTTAGCGTCATGCTGAGCGAAGGGAAGGTTCGTGTTTATCAGTTATGCCTTTGTTGGGTTTTCAACCTGAAAAAAGCAGGATAATTTCAAAAAAGAGAGAAACTATATTTATAAAGGCAAACTATAACCAAAGGCAGGGGATGGGGATGGAGAAACCTTTGAGTTTTTCAAAAACTGTTAATGAATTATGTAATCAGTATCCCGAGCTGGTTGAGATCATGAAGGAAATTGGCTTTGAAAACATAGTTAATCCAAAAATGCTTGTAACAGTAGGCAGGATAATGACCATTCCTAAGGGTGTAGCAATGAGAGGCTTAGATTTAACTAAAATTAAAGAGGAATTTGAGAAAAGAGGTTTTACAGTGGTAGATTAAAGTTTATACAATCCCTTTGGGGATTATTTTTTTGATACATATCAATAAAACAGTTGTAAGAAAGGCTATACTAAATAAGCCTAAATAATTAAAAAGGAGCAATTACAAATGAAGACCATAGAACTGATAGCAACGGCACCAATGGGCTTGGAAGCAGTTGTGGCAAGGGAAGTTAAAGACTTAGGTTATGAAGATGTAAGGGTTGAGAATGGACGGGTATTGATTAAGACTGATTTAGCCGCTATCCCTCGTTTAAATCTTTGGCTTAGGACAGCGGATCGATTGCTGGTAAAAATGGGGGAGTTTAAGGCAACTAGCTTTGACCACCTTTTTGAAGGAACGAAAAAGCTTAATTGGGAACAATGGCTGACCAAGGATGGTTTTTTTCATGTTAATGGGCGTTCGTGGAAATCCCAGCTTACCAGTGTGCCGGCTTGCCAAGGAATTGTAAAAAAGGCAATAGTAGAGAAAATGAAAGAAAAATATCATACAGATTGGTTTCCCGAGACTGGTGCTAAGTTTCCCATTGAGGTGGCTTTGCAAAAAGATATTGCTGCCCTAACATTGGATACATCCGGTATTGGCTTGCACAAAAGGGGGTATAGAAAGCTCACGGCTGCTGCCCCAATAAAAGAAACCTTGGCAGCCGCTTTAGTGTTATTAAGCCGTTGGGAGCCACATCGGCCATTTTTAGATCCACTCTGCGGTTCCGGCACTATTCCTGTTGAGGCGGCTCTAATAGGCAGAAACATTGCACCTGGGTTAAAAAGAAGCTTTGCTGCGGAAAACTGGCCTGTAATACCTCAAAGGCTTTGGGATAAGGCTAGGGAAG
>CAZCQT010000388.1:0-2274 GCA_964500905.1 uncultured Moorellales bacterium | reverse complement strand
AATCCCCTGTTATTGTGCAAGCTAGTCAGGGAGCTATTAAATATGCAGGTCTGGCCTATATTACGGCTATGACAAAGCTAGCCGCCGCCAGGGCCAATGTGCCTGTGGCTCTACATTTGGATCATGGTACCAGTTTTGAACAGGTAGTACAGTGTATAAGAGAAGGCTTTAGTTCGGTTATGATCGACGGTTCTAAATTAGCATTGGAAGACAATATTGCCCTGACCAACAAGGTTATGGAGGTTGCCAAAAGTGTAGGCGTGTCTGTAGAGGCGGAATTGGGTAAAATAGGTGGTACTGAAGATGATATTTCCGTAAGCGATTGGGAAGCTACCATGACAGATCCCAGGGAAGCAAAATACTTTGTAGAACAAACCAAGGTAGATGCATTAGCTGTAGCCATCGGCACAGCTCATGGGCAGTATAAGGGCATACCTCAGTTAGATTTTGAGAGATTAATAAAAATTAAAGAATTGGTTGATATTCCAATCGTGTTACACGGTTCTTCAGGGGTTCCCGATGAAGCATTGAGAAAAGCGGTAGAGCTGGGAGTCAGAAAGATTAATATTGATACGAATATTCGGGAAGCCTTTGTTAAGGGGGTAAGAAGGGCTCTGGAAGATAATCCGAGGGAAATTGATCCCAGAAGGATTCTAGGCCCTGCCAAGGCAGAAATGAAAGCAATTATCAGAGAAAAAATCAGATTGTTTGGTTCCAGCGGGAAAGCATAATTGATCGAATCGGCCGTCAGGAAAACTATTTGGGGCATTCCATTAGAGTTGAGATTCTTCGCTAACGCTCAGAATGACAGAGTCGCAAATTCTTTCATTAATGTCATCCTGAACGAAGTAAAGGATCTCGGGTGTTGTTTTTCTGGGGTTGAGATTCTTCGCTAACGCTCAGAATGACATTGAAGTGGGATTCGGTAATTCTGTCATCCTGAACGAAGTGAAGGATCTTATCTCCAAAGAAATACATGCAAAGATTTTCCTGTTCTCTGTTCCCTGTCCACTATTCCCTGTTTCCTGTCCCCTAAATAGAATCACATGCAAGTCTGTTTTCTGAAATGCTACCATCTAGCTATATTCCAAAAGGAGGAACAAAAATGCACCTTTTCTTAGATACCGCCAACTTGGCCGAAATACGCCAAGCATATGAATTAGGAGTAATTAGTGGTGTCACCACTAACCCTTCTTTAATTGCCAAGGAGGGCCGAAATTTTGAAGAAGTGGTTCGGGAGATTACCGCAATTGTAGATGGCCCTATTAGTGCAGAGGTTATTGATTTAAAATGGGAGGGCATGGTTAAAGAGGGGCAGGAGCTGGCAAAAATACATCCAAACATCGTGATCAAAATACCCATGACGGATGAAGGCCTAAGGGCAGTAAAGATTTTAACTGCCCAGGATATCAAGACAAATGTGACCTTGGTTTTTTCCTCCAACCAAGCCTTGTTGGCGGCCTTGGCCGGAGCAACCTATGTCAGCCCCTTCGTTGGTAGGCTGGACGATGTGGGGCAGAGTGGAATGGATTTAGTGGGAGAAATGGTGCAGATTTTTAATCAGTATGATTTTTCCACAGAAATTATTGCTGCCAGCATCAGACATCCCCAACATGTAATCCAAGCAGCCCTTTTAGGTGCGGATATCGCCACAATTCCCTACAAAACACTTCAGCAAATGTTAAAACACCCTTTAACGGATCTGGGAATAGAACGCTTTTTAGCTGATTGGAAAGGGCTATCGGGTTAAATCATCGTTCAACCATCGTTCAAGTCTTACAAAGGAGGAGAAAAAATGGAGAGAGAACTGGCATTGGAATTTGCCAGAGTGACCGAAGCGGCAGCCTTGGCATCTGCCCGCTGGATGGGTCTGGGAGATAAAATTGCGGCAGATAATGCCGCAGTAGTTGCCATGCGGGCGGTATTTGACACCGTCCATATCAGCGGTACAGTAGTTATTGGTGAGGGAGAAATGGATGAAGCCCCCATGCTTTACATCGGTGAGGAGGTAGGTTCGGGGGGTGAAGTAGAAGTGGACGTAGCAGTAGATCCACTGGAAGGCACCAACCTGGTGGCTAAGGGTATGCCGGGGGCCATGGCGGTGGTAGCAGTTGCAGATAAGGGCTGCCTTTTGCATGCACCGGATATGTATATGGATAAAATAGCGGTTGGGCCAAAAGCCGCCGGTAAAATTGATTTGGCCGCACCGGTGGAAGACAACCTAAAATCAATTGCCTCGGCTTTGGGAAAAAGCCTGCCGGATTTAACAGTTGT
>CAZCQT010000387.1:0-2275 GCA_964500905.1 uncultured Moorellales bacterium | reverse complement strand
AAGGGAGCTGTTGCCGGCAATGTAGAAATTGATTTTGGTTCATCTGGAATGGGGCAAATGGGTAATGTACTTGATATTGCTGGTCAAGTGCCGCACACACTAAGTTTTACCGCAGGTGATAATACTGCTCTTGAAATAAAACTGACAAGATTACACGGCCAGACATTAGACCTTGACAGTGCTGTTACATTGACTACCGGAGCGACTGTGTTTAGCGGTGATGTTATATCAATTAAACCTACCGCTGACGCTGGGAAATATGTAAAACTAAAAATTAATGGTGTTAATTACGGCAGACTCGAAAGCGAAACAATCAGTTTGGTTATCGCTGGTGAAACAACCATAGAAACCGAAGCAGTTACGCTTGTTGCAAAAACATTAACTCTTACGGTCGGAGAAAACACAACTTTGACAGCAGCGCAGACAAGGCTTGCAGGTATGTTGGCTGATTTGTCCGAGGCAGCTGCGGTTGTTAGCGGTGGTACTATTTATGTAGGTGATACTTTAGAATTTACTGCAGCAACAACTCAGGGAGATGGTTACCATGTTGCTTTGACCATCGGAGAGGATGTCCTTGAGCTGGATAAAGACGGCAAGGCAAGCGTGATCGTTGAAGGTGACATAACCGCCGTATCAGCTTCCGTTGCAGATGAGGCATAGGCATGGATAAAAAACTATTGGATGAAGCCGCTAAGTATGGGTTAAATGCAAGTTTGTATAATTTATTGCCTACACATAAACGTGAGTCTGCATTGCGTAGAGATATAGAGAAGATTCGCAAGACTAAGAAAGGAGATAAGTAATGGTTAATAAAAAATCCTGGCAACAATTTAGAGAATCCGGTTTGCTTTGGTGGATTAACATGATACTTCATACATTCGGGTGGGCTATCGTGTACGAAATCGACGATAACAGCAATAAAATTACTAATGTATATCCGGCAAGGGTTAAGTTTAGAGGATTTGATGAAAATTCAAATACTGAAGGCTATATCAAAATTTCAAAGTACATAAAAGAAAATGCAGAAGTATTAGAAGCAGAAGCCCGCGATGAATAGGAGGAAGTGATGGACAAGATTGAAAAATTAAAATCGATTAGCGCAGCACCGGTGGATCCTGAAGCTGATGTTGATCTAATAAATCAATACGCACATAAAAAGTTAGCACCGGAAGATGTTTTTTGTTTTCCCGTAAACCTATGCGACAATGACGTAGATCGTGATATAGAGCGATTCACAAAAGCCAGCCTTGATGAGCTTGCAAAACTCTTTGTAGGAAAGAGCGGCATTCTCGATCACCGTTGGTCGGCTGAAAAGCAAGTTGCACGACTATACCGTTGTGAAGTAGAGGAATTGAGTAAGAAAAATACTCTTGGGGAGCCATTAATCACTTTGAGGGGCAGTGCTTACATGTTGCGAAATGAAACTAATAAGCCGCTCATAGAGGCAATTGAAGGAGGCATTGTTAAAGAAGTTTCGGTCGGATGTCGAATGGGAAAATGTACATGCTCTATATGCGGTAAAGACTTGAAGCTTAATTGGACTACTTGGAAATATCAATGCGAGACAGGACACATCAAAGGTGAAAAATATGACGGGAAGCTTTGTTTTGGAGAGCTTAAAGAAGCAAAAGAAGCTTACGAGTTTTCTTTCGTAGCTGTTCCTGCACAAAAAGGAGCCGGAGTAACCAAAAGCATGGAAAATCTTACTGATATTGTTGAAACTTTAAAGACTGCCGACATTAATGAAATTGCAACTGAAGATAAAAAAGAAATAATTTCAAAATTACAAATGTCGCTTGCAGGTGATGAAGAACGCAAAGCAAGAACAAAAATCTTAGAAGAAAATAAAAAATACTTGGGAGGTATTGAATAATGACATTATTTGAATTAAAGGAAAAACTTGCAACACTAAACGCACAAATTAAGGCTGACGCTGACTGGATAGCTGAAAAAGCAGCAGACCCTACGGTGTCCATGGATGATATTAACGCAAAGAAAACTCACAGGGATGAGCTGACCGTGAGAAGAGATTTATTGAAAGCAGAGCATGATGCGATGGAAGAGCAACAGAGACAAGCTCTTTCTGTGCAAACTAAAAACTTAACCGGCGACACAGAAAAAGACACTCAGATAAAAAACAAAGCTGCATTTTACCGAGCTGTAGCACACAGGGACAGCGAAACTGCTAAAAACACAGCTAAAGTATTAGGCGGTATTCCTGCGGCTTCAGCTGACATGGGTAGCGGATCTAATTTATTACCAACGAACTTGTCAA
>CAZCQT010000386.1:0-2281 GCA_964500905.1 uncultured Moorellales bacterium | reverse complement strand
AGTCCATTATATGCTGTAGCACACCAGCCCTGATCACTGATGGGTCCAGCTAAAAGCATCCCCACCTTAAATGGCTCCATCCCCTGTTTATTATCTACATCTACTAATTCAGGTTGTTCTGCAGCTGGGGCTTGAGTATTGTTACTGCATCCGAATAGCATTAGAAACAGCAGAGCAACAATAAGTAACAAACTTAATAGGCTTTTCATTTGTATCCCTCCAAAAAATATATTTAATAGCACCCTTGACATTAAACGGTTCCAAGAATCAGATAAATTATATTAATCTGTACAACAATAACCCACCCCCTAATATTTTATTTGAAATACATTAAAGGATCTGGTAAATTGAGTTAAGGAGGCACCTTGGAAGTTACATTAAATCTATAGCATTAACGAAAAATGAGATTTTGCTTTAAACTTACATCATTATTTTCAAATCTATATTTGCCTGAGCTGCATAAAAACATAAATTAAAAGTAAGGAATCGTATCTTTAGAACTTTAACGTTTGCTATAAATTCAAGTAGTGATGAAACTTATTCCAGTTTAATCTTGATTGGGTTTGAAAATTTTTTCAAAGAATAATTACAATTTTTATCTTCTGTATGAATAATTGTTAGAACGCTTAGGATATTTATGTAACAGTAACTTTTAATTGTTAATTACTTTAATAATAGTATCTAAACTGCAATTCTTGAATTAACAAAAATACTATTCTAATAAGATATTCAGTTTTGAGAACACTCTTTGCTATTCTTGCTAGGATCATTACAAATCTTTAGAACATCATTTATTGTAACAGGCATATGGAAGATATTTGTCCCAAGTGCATCTGATACCGCATTAATAATAGCAGCTGGAACCGCCACGACTGCCGCCTCCCCTACACTTTTTGCGCCAAAAGGTCCTAATTCCTCTCCTTCTTCAATAAGTATTATTTCAGGATTTGGCATATCTTTCGCCTTTAAAAGCTGATATTTTTTAAAGGTATTGTTTGTAATTTTACCAGTTTCCTGATCCATTTCTAGCTTTTCCGTGGTCGCTAAACCAATACCCATTTGAAGTGCCCCTTCTATCTGTCCCTCCACCGCTAAAGGATTAATGGCTTTACCTATATCATGTACTGCTACATAACTTTGTACTTTGATTTTACCAGTATGAGTATCAACCTCCACCTCAGCAAAATGTGCCCCGTAGGGAGGGCAGGGGGGAGCCATGGAACGATAGGTCTCAGTTGCAATTATATCCTTATAACTCTGTTGCATGGCATGGTTAATCACATCCCCTAAGGAAATTTTTAGCCCATGATTATCCATGTAGTAAAGATAATTATCTTTTGCTGCCAGTCTCTCAGAAGGCAGTCCTAACATTCCAGCTGCTTCTGCTTGCAACTGCATAAGTACTGCTTCAGCGACCTTTTTAGCGGCGTTTCCAGCGATCCAAATGGATCGGCTGGTATAGCAACCGATGTCATAAGGGGTAAAATCAGTATCTGCCTCAAAAACCTCAATGCTTTCAGGCGCAATTCCCAGTACCTCAGCAATTATTTGGGTAAATGCAGTGGTGCAGCCAGTTCCAAGATCAACAGTACCAGTTAACAAAGAGGCAGTTCCATCTTCGTTCATTTTTAAAGTCATGGTCGTCAAATCATAATGAGCGGGATAAATACCATTACCATGCAGGCAGCAAGCCACCCCAATACCCTTTCTTAAACGCCCTTCCCTAACAGCTTTTTTAGTTGACCACTGGAAAATTGCCCGGCCTTTTTCCAAACAATCTGCTATTCGACAATTCCCCAAAGAGATATCCATCCTTGGATCCTTATCTC
Organism: uncultured Moorellales bacterium; assembly: GCA_964500905.1. Classification (GTDB taxonomy): domain Bacteria; phylum Bacillota; class DULZ01; order DULZ01; family DULZ01; genus JBBAFB01. Next base: position 452 of record CAZCQT010000386.1, on the reverse strand, counting down.
CTGGTAGCACCACATGCCTTAATCTAAATTCCACCGGATCGAATCTCATTTCCTTGGCGATTCTATTAATGTGGGTTTCCAACGCAAAAATCAACTGAGTAGAGCCATAACCCCTCATAGCGCCTGCTATGGGTGTATTAGTATATACCGAGGTTCCTGTAAAACGTAAATTTGGTATGTGATATAGGCGGAAGAATTTATGACACATTGCAGTGGGAATATCCATTGCACTTGAAGCATAAGGTCCAGGTGTCGTAATAATCTCCATTTCTTGTGCTATCATTTCTCCTTTTTCGCTCACCGCAGTTTTTATGTCAGCGGTCACAGCATATCTGGTACGAGTCGAAACCATTGTTTCCCGACGGTTTAAAACAAGCTGAACAGGCCGTTTAGCAGCGTAAGCCAATAAGGCAGCAACTGGTTCTAGACAAAATTCCTGTTTTCCGCCAAAG
>CAZCQT010000385.1:0-2283 GCA_964500905.1 uncultured Moorellales bacterium | reverse complement strand
TTTATTTTTTCTAATTAATTAATACTAAAAATAATTGGTATTATGCAGATATGTTCGTTGAAAAATATTTAAATAATTTTAGTGTTGTAATAAATCTTTCCTGGTGTCAAAAGTCTTAACACCTCTGTTCACAAATTAAACAAAAATTATTAATTTACTAGGAAAATCGTTAAAATACGGGCATTTAGTTTGGCATGATATTTGCTACTAATATTATATTAACCAGAATATTAGGAATATTGGAGAAGGAGGAAGTAGTTTGATATACAGATCATGGCTTTTTGTACCTGGTAATCAGGAAAGAAAGATAAAAAATGCATTAAATTTATCTGCCGATGTTATTATTATTGATTTGGAAGATGCTGTGCCGGCAGACGAAAAGAAGTCAGCCAAAAATATAGTTGAAAATCTATTATCCAAACATGAAAATGAAAAGATTTTTATTCGAATCAACGGGCAGCAAAAAGAGTTAGCGGAGGAAGAACTGAAAAGCATTGTCAAATTAAGGCCAAAGGGAATAATGCTGCCTAAATCGGAGGATGCCTTTGGTATTATTGAATTTGATAATTTAGTAAAAGAACTTGAAACTAGCGCAAATATTACGATGGGAACAGTTAAATTTGTGCCGCTAATTGAATCCGCTTTAGGTGTTTTGAATTCTAGGGAAATTGCTTCCGCTTCTTCTAGGAACATTTGTTTGGCCTTTGGTGCAATTGATTTTACTTTGGATATTGGCGCAGAGCTTACACCTTCGGGCAGTGAGTTATTAATGGCTCGTTCCATGCTTGTTTTAGCTGCTAAAGTCGCTGGCTTGACGGTGGTAGATACAGTTTATCCCCATATTAAGGATGATGACGGCCTGTATCAAGAAACTTCTTTTATAAAAAGCCTGGGTATGTTTGGGAAATTAGTTATTCATCCAAATCAAATTGGGATAGTGAATGATATTTTTTCACCAACAGAGGAAGAAATATTATCTGCCCAAAAAATAATAGCTGCCTTTAAGGAGGCAGAAGATCAGGGTATAGGTGCTATCCAAGTTAACGGCAAGTTTATTGATTATCCTGTGGCTGCAAGAGCAAAGCGTGTTTTGGAAATAGCAGGATTGTTTTAAATTAATAGAATTGTTAAAAAGGGGGAGAGTTAATGGCAAGACTTTTGGAGGATTTAAGTAAGAAAATTCTAAAAGAAGCGGGAATTCCAGTTGCTAAAAATCAAGTTGTTAGTAATCCTGAAGAGGCTAGGTTTGCTTTTCATAGTTTTAACAGCTCGGTTGTACTTAAAGCTTTGGTGCCAGTAGGGAAAAGGGGTAAAGCAGGGGCCATAAAGTTTGTCTATGATTCCGAGGAAGCGGCACAAAAGACTAAAGATCTATTGCAAATGACAGTTGGTTTTTATAAGGTGCATCAAGTTTTGATGGAAGAAAGGCTGGATATTGAAGATGAATATTACCTTTCCTTTGCAATTGATAAGAACAGGCAAGCACCGGTTTTAATCGCTAGCTGTCAAGGTGGAATGGATGTGGAGGAGTTATCAAAGGAAAACCCTGAAGCAATAATTTCTTACTTCATAGATCCCTTGTATGGTTTTCCAGATTTTAAAGCGAGAGAAATTTGGTCTTCTTTAGGTGTAACCGGGAGCCTTCTTTCTAAGATTGGATCAGTAACTACTAAACTGTATCAAGTATTTTCTCAGAATGATGTCTATTTACTAGAGGTAAATCCTTTGGTTGTTACCAAAAAAGCTGAAGTGTTTGCAGCAGATTGTGTTTTAAGTGTTGATGACAATGCTTTATTTCGGCATTCGGAGCTGCTTTCTCATATTCAAGTGGGAACAGAAAGGGCATGGAGACCGTTAACTGAGCTAGAAAAGAAAGCTGTGGCAGTTAATGAAGCGGATCCTTATCGCGGCACAGCTCGTTATACTGAAATGGATGGGGGAGAGGTAGGTTTTATGTGTGGCGGGGGTGGAGCCAGCTTGCTTTTATTTGATGCATTACGCTTCAATGGGTTAGAACCCGCAAATTATTCTGAATTTGGTGGGAATCCACCCGAAGACAAAGTCTATGGCTTAACAAAGGTCATCCTTTCCAAACCAAATGTTAGAGGCTTATTTGTAGCACAAAATATTACTAACAACACGCAGGTAGATATCGTTGCGCGGGGAGTATTACGGGCTATTAAAGAGTTGAATATTGATCCCTCTTTTTTCCCTATTGTAGTTAGGGAGGCTGGGGTTAATGAGGAAGCGGCAAGATTGTTATTTCGTGAAGCGGGGATTGAG
>CAZCQT010000384.1:0-2298 GCA_964500905.1 uncultured Moorellales bacterium | reverse complement strand
AATGCTAATGAGAGCCCATTTAGGATCGGCTAGCCAGTCTTGAGCTAGGTTACCAACAGCGAAAAAATCTCGAAGTATATAATTAAGTAGACCGTAATTATTGTTTAATATCCATTGAAACATAATTCCACTTAGTGAAATGGGGACAACTACTGGTAAAAAAATGATAGTTCTAAAAAATCCTGTCCCTTTCAAATCTTTGTTTAGCAACAAAGCTATTGTCAATGAACCAACCATAATGGATGGGAAAAAAATGACCGAGTATATAACAGTATTAATAAATGAAGCTTTAAAATATGGGTCAGAAAATACTGCTTTATAATTTGCAAAACCGCTGAACTTAGGTTTTAAATCAAAAACAAAGTTGTACTCAGTAAAACTTAAATAGAGTGAACGAAATATAGGGAATATCATGAAGATAAAAACAAACAAAAAACCAGGTAGAAGAAATAGATATCCCCCAATCGCTCTTTGGCGCTCCAGAGAGTGTTTCCAACTCTGGTGTCGTAATTTTACGACACCATTATTGGAATTATTTTTTTTCTTATTCTTAAAAATTTTTTCCATCATAAACATTGTTCAATTAATTCACGCCGGTACTTATATCGATTGTATCAATAGTTCTCTTCAAATTAGCTAATGTCTGATCAACCGATTGCATACCACCAATACCATTTTGGAATTCAATTTGCATTTGTTTTTGCAACTTTGCCCAATCTTTGTAGAGTGGAGCAGTTTTAGCGACCTTAGCAGCCTCTAATATCTCTTGCCACTCAGGAGTCTCTAAACCTTCATAATTCCTACTAAGAACGGGAAGTTTTCCAAACTTTTCAAGTGTCCATACTTGGAAATCCTTATCCATCAATCGCTCTTTAATAAAAGCAATTGCTGCGCGCTGGTTTGGCGAAGCTTTTGGAACAACCATACCATGAATAAAAGATACAGATCCATTCTTTTCAGCACCAGGAATAGCCATAATGCTAATATTTTCCATACCAAGCAAGTCAGCATATTCATTTAATCTGGAGTGAGCTGTAAGGTGCATAGCTACATTACCACTTTTAAAGTTTGTTCGTGCAGCATTGGTATCTGCAAAGACATCTCTTGAGGAGTAGCCGTCTCGGACTAATTTTGCCCACATTTCTACTAGTTTTTTTGCGTTATCACTTACAAAATCAACTTTGTTTGTTCCAGGTTCGTATATTGTTCCGTTAAGAGCTTGGATACAAGCCAAATAGGTATACGGAATAAAATCATATCCCCAGTCGACTCCCAACCCTAATTGTGTTACAACACCATTTTCTACTTTGGTTAATTTTTTGGCATACTCATAAAGTTCGTCCCAAGTTTGCGCAGGAATAACTTTTCCAGAGGCGTCCACAAGGCCCGCTTCTTTCATGATATCCTTTCGGACAACAATATACATAACCTCACCCATTAGGGGAATCATGTATTGAGTTCCATTGATGTTACCCAACTCTAAGAAAGCTGGTATAAAATCATCTTTTGTGAGAGAACTATCAAAAAAATCTTGCTCAAAATCAATAATCAAATCACGGGGTAGATATTGAACAGCTTGTTCTCGTGATCCACCTAACGCTATGTCAACATTAGTTTTTCCAGAAGACCACTGCAAAATGTAGGAAGTCGTATCTGCTAATTCTACCTTTGTAATTGATGTCTTCACCAAAGGATAATCCTCAGTGAATTGTTTTGTAGCTTCTTCAAGCTGATACTTTTCTACCATCCAAGCTTGTGCTCCTACTCGCAAAGAACCTGAAAGTTCCGTTGTAGTAGTATCAATAGCCTTTTTATCGCTTTGTCCTGCAGCAAACACTACAGAACCAACTAGAAAAAGTGCTACGACTACGATTAATGCTACCGTAAACTGCTTTTTTCTCATTTAATTCCTCCTTAATCGAATACAATTAATTACTAATTGCACTCTAACTAAAAACCGCTTATTTTTTACAAAAATTAATAACTATAATAATTGCATTAGCAATTAAATCTAAAACACTCACTATACATACCCTCGTTCCATGGTAGAACCACAGTTTCAAGGTAGGTTTGTTTAAATTGACGTACTTTAGTGTCGTATATGCAAGCTAGAGTTTCAGATTCAATAACCTCTTTCAGTTGTTGCAACTCTTGCTCTTCTCCAAGCAATCGTCCACTTTTGTTAGCTATTGTCGGCAATTTATAAGGAATTAATTTTTCTTTAACTTCGTTCATGTTTAACTCCTTCTATAAATATTTTGAATGTCGCCAAAGTAGCTAATAAAAACGCTACCATAG
>CAZCQT010000383.1:0-2302 GCA_964500905.1 uncultured Moorellales bacterium | reverse complement strand
ACATTATAATCTAAATTTTCCACCATTGCATTATATCCCGCTATATCTATTTTGGCTTGTTCCACTATGTTTTTAACGTTTGGCACGTTTTGCCGCAGTGTAACTTTTGAAGGTGTGTGCCTGTTCATATATTCAGCAGGTGCCACATGAGGATCGTGAGGAGGCTGAACGGATATTAAAAAACAGTAAGGAGATGGTGGTATGGCTGAAAAACTTAGTAAGCGACAAGTTACTCCAAGGGAAATAGTCATAGAAAAGCTAAAGAGAGCTGCCGAAGATATTACAAAGGAGCTACCTTTAGATGCTGTTTACCTTTACGGTTCTTACGCTCATGGACGACCAAAGGCTTATAGTGATGTAGATGTAGTAGTAGTTTCGCCGATATTTGGAACTAACATTATTAAAGAAACAGCGGTTTTGATGGAGTATTTTGAAAAAACAGGTTTGATGGTTGAGCCTAGGGCTTATTCTCGTGAGGAATTTAAAGAAATAAAAAAAGGTTCCTTTTTGTATGAAGAAGTGTTGCAAAAAGGGTTGCAGATTTTTTAGTAATGTACAGCTAAAAAATAAAAGGAGGGGTTTTTATGCGTAAACTTTTATTAGGGCTACTGATAGCTATTTTGCTCCTAAGTTTAGTTTTTACGGGGCCTGTGATGGCTGTAGGAATTAATTATTATTTAGGGGAAGAGGTTAATGCAGCAGATGTTTTTGATACTTCTAAAATGATAAGGACGTTTCTTTTAAATGGTGAAGAATATGAGGATGTATCATTTGTTATGTCTGGATCAGGCAAGCCAAGACTTTATTGGTATTCGGAGTGGATGCCCAAAGATAAGAAAGACAATCTAACAATTCAAATATATGGCTATAGTGAAGCAGAAATGAAACAGTGGAGAGAAGAAAGCATTGAAAGGGGAAGACTTGTCTTTGTTGAAGAGGCAATGCCATCAATGTATATTTTTCCGGCCGGAGATATTGTATCAATTAATGGTGTTCCTTGGCAGATGACAGAATACAAAGATGTTATTCTTGATAAAATAGCTGCAACTGTTAAACAGGGAGAGGCCTTAGGTTCCCGCGATACGGATATTTGGGCCATGTTTATGGACCCCCAGACTAATGGGGGCAGTCATGTTTGGTTTGGGGATCCCTATTTGCCCGGTTATAGAGGTGATGGGTTTTCACAAATGGAAAACTGGGGTGTTGATAATATAACTCAATACAACCCCTTAAATGGCGGCAAACCATTTGATTTTGATAATTGGACATGGGCTGGGGATCCAAAAAAGGACGAAGATCCCGGTGAAGAAGAAACCGAGGAAGCAGTTTTTCCTGAACCAGGTATTAGGCTTGGTGCAATACTAAATCTTGGAGAAACTCAGGTAACCATTATTAGCGGTGGCAATTCAAAGACAAATATCTTATCTGCAGCTCCAGAAATACTAGGCGGGAGAACAATGATCCCTTTACGAGGTGTAATAGATGAACTAGGCTATGAATTGAATTATAACGGAGATTTAAACAGGGTGGAGATAATTAGTGATGATCAAGAAATTTACTTAATTCTTGGCTTAAATACAGCCCTTGTAAACGGTATAGAAGTAGAGTTAGACCAACCGGCAGTGGCCAAGGAGGGGAGAACATTGGTACCCCTCCGATTTGTGGGGGAAAGCCTTGGTTTTACAGTTGAATATGATGATGGCAAAATAACAATTAAGAATTAAGGCCTACGGGCCTTTTTTTTATGGTCAGGAGGGAATACATGTTTAAAAAACAAAAAACCATCGGCCTTATGGTTCTGATTGCCTTTTTGTTTAGCTTTATGGGCAACTATAATACCCCCAAAGCCTGGGCAGTTGAAGACCCAAAAGACATTAACCCCCCTATGGGTGCCCAGGTTCAAATTTCAGGAGGTGAAGTGGGTTTAAATGGGTCTAAATATGCAGCTGGTTATTTTGATGTTTATGTAGAGGGTGGGAGAAAAGGCAGCGTTTTACTTGTTACCGATAGTGGAGAGAACCTCGGCTTAGGTTGGAACTTGCTTCAGGAAGGTACCCTTGCTAGTTGGTATAACGATTTTACACCAGAGCCCAGACCAGGAGCTGCTTTCTATGAGGGAGCAACTTTTTCTAAATCTGTAACATATGATTCTAACAAAATTGCTACGGTTAATTATGGCGGCAAAAATTCACGAAGAATGCATATTAGGGATCTGGCCGCTGCTGCAGGGGCTTGGGTTGATTATGACGCTAGTATTAGAAGGGTTACGGTTTATCCTTCACAATTTCCAACAGGAGCTATT
>CAZCQT010000382.1:0-2310 GCA_964500905.1 uncultured Moorellales bacterium | reverse complement strand
GGAGCTTCTTTCTGACCCTTGCCACCAAACACCATACCGAATAATTCTCAGGCGCCTCCTCCATTTCATCAGCCCAAACATACCTGTAAATATGTTCATAGGTGTATACCCGACCAGCACTTGAAAGCAGGAGATAGAGCAGATCAAATTCCCTTCGTGTCAGCTTAATCTCCTGGCTCTTTAGGAACAGTTTTCTATATTCGATACAAAGAAAGATGTCATGATATGTAACGATGGTCAAAGACTTCTCAGCCTGATGGTTCAGGACAGTATATCGCCGGATCAATGCTATCCCGCTTGCGATGACTTCCTCAACGGTGGGAGGATAGGCTAAATATTCGTCGGCCCCGCACTGAATGGCTTCCAGCTTCTTGGAGGCATTGTAATTTGTGGACAAAACTAAAATCGGCATTGGCTTCATGTCACGCATGAGCTTCAGAAACGACAGGTATTCTATGCCGTCTGCAATAATCACAACAAGAAGATAACTCTTTTTTGTAAGCAGTTTCAATGCTTCCGGCATGGACTGAGCCGTTTTCATGAATATATGGTATTTTAACCATTCTTTTTGCGCCGCTTCAAAGCTATTGAAGTTATTGCCTACTCTTAAAATCCATCTTTCCACAAAACAAGCCTCCTTTCTTAACGATTGATCGTTGAATTAACCGGCCCGTGAATAGCCTACCAACACACAAGCCTGCCCATAAGCAGGGCGGGCTTGTACACACTAAATGTTTTGGCAACCAAGCTATCATAATGGCTATTGCCGTAGTAGACCCTTTGGCTTTGCTTCCTTGCCTTTTGGCAAGTTTGTCCTCTTTCTATTTACTTGTGTATCAAAAAGCTGTTGTTTTAAACTTTTATTTATTGCACTTATGTTTTTTCCAGTACTTTGTGGCTTTGAGAATAGAGAGTATATTTTAGCTAGCACAAGCGCCCTTTTTTACATTGGTTTTATTCATATCGAAAAATCTAACTTGGTTATAACACTCGCCAAATAATTTATTTTTTAAAACTCCAGTCAACGATCTTTCTCATATTATCACTCAAGACCGTATCGTCCGGTGCATTTAATACGATGCCGATTATTACTCTATTGTCTTTCTTGTAATAAGCTACAAGACATTTTCCTGCTTGGGACGTATATCCGGTTTTGCCCCCAATACACCCGGTTTTGCCAAGAAGCGTATTGGTATTATATACGATCATTCCTTTTCCATCCGTAGTCTTTATATGGGCGGATTCCATTCCTGTGATATTCATAATCCATTTATTTTTGTATATTTCTTTGGCTAATAGGCTCAGATCATAGGCCGTTGTATAATGATTGTCATCATGGAGGCCGCAAGCGTTTACAAAATGGGTATTTTTTAATCCCAATTGAATCGCTTTCTTATTCATAAGCTTTGCAAATTTATCGCTACTGCCGGATATGTTCTCTCCGATCATATAAGCGAAATCGTTGGCAGAGAATACGAGCATACCTTGTATAGCATTTTCTGCGGTTATGGCACTTCCCTCAGGAAAATCCAACTTATTGGCTTCTTGTTCTTTTGCCTTCTGACTGTAAATTAAGACATCCTGCTTGTCCATTTCTTCCGCAAGTATCAACGCGGTCATCAGCTTTGTTAGGCTTGCCGGGAACATTTTTTTATTTTTACTTTTGGAGAACAATATTTCCCCGCTATCAGCGTCTACCGTAATAGCAGCTTCCGCCTGAATCTCAGGATAATTTCCATTATGTTCTTGTTCAAGGCTTTGCTCAGGACCTTGCGTATCCTTTGCCGCACCATCAATTAGTTGACCCGGATTATATTCAATTGTTTCCAATAAATTATCATTATTGCTTCCTATCAGTATATAACCTACAACATAAGCAATAAGGAATAAAACAGCAATCAAAATAAACAATGAACGAATAACTTTTGCAAATTTCATAAAATGATTTTTTCCCCTCTGCTATACAAAAAATTAATATCTTAAAATACATGTTAGGATTGCTTTGTGACATTAATGTTACAAAGCAAATTTTATTTTGAAAATCTTTTTCTATTTAACATTTTTGTCACAAACCTCTTTTAAGCTTATCTATATATTGAAAAAAATAGGGGGGTATCAGTTATGAAATTACCAAATATGGAGTTATCAAGGAGGCTTTCTAAAATTTTCGTTGTACTTATGATTCTATCCACAAGCTTATCCGTAGTGGGCTGCGGGCAGGCAAGCATCGCCAGGCAAAGCAATATGCTGCAAGGGTTTAAGCTTTTGAATCAATCCTATATCGACGACAGCCAATTAACCGTATTTCAA
>CAZCQT010000381.1:0-2310 GCA_964500905.1 uncultured Moorellales bacterium | reverse complement strand
CTCATCATATCACAAATGATTATGTCCCCGTTGGCAATCAATATAGTATAGAATGACCTCATGACCTAGAGCTTTTATAGCGAAAATTCGTTATAAAAGAAAAAAGTGCGATACACAACCGGAGGCAAACTATTCTGAAATAATCTTTGTAGTGCCAAATGCCTTGTTGGTGCGTCCACGGGAAGCTGTGCAGAAGATGAAACCGCTTTTTTCTTTATCAATTGGCGGTATTCCGATGGTGCAAGGCCAGTGTTTTTTCTGAAGGTACGTGAAAAATAACTAGGATCTCTGTAACCCACTTGATAGCTGATTTTTTTTATATTGTGCTCTGTATCTTTCAATAAAGATTTTGCTTTTAAAAGGCGGTAATCCGTAAGAAATTGTCCGATGGACATACCTGTTTCCTTTTTAAAAATATGGCATAAGCGAAACAAACTCATATTTACAGTTTTTGAAATTTCCTCAAGCTTAATTTCTTTAACGTAATGAGTTTGCAGATAAATAATTACATTTTGAACTATCTCATTGGGGAGTTCCGTTTTTAGGGCATCATCATTTAACAAAGCTAAATAATCTTCTATGGCTTCCCTCATATATCGCGTTTGTTGTATTTTGGATATACTCGGTTTTTGAAAAATTTTTTGATAATTTAAATGTATGGCAGCAATCTTCTCCAGTGGAAATCCTCCCAAAGTAGCAATTTGAGTTATTTCATTCAATATCGGGACAGTTTGATGTCCAATAGTTTGCTTATTTAAAGCATTAGAAAGCATTAATAGCAAATATCTTGCAGCTTCACGACGTTCTTCATGAATTAATTCCACAAAATCATCCTTCACCATCATCCGTCCCTTCTTAATTGTTAACAAATTTTTGTTGAATAATGCAATCTATTGCATAGTTTTCTTTCTATACAGATTAAAAAACTCCTTCATATGGCAAATGCAAAATAAAAACTGAAATACCCATGCCTAATAAAAAGGGGATGCAGCTTCATAATAGATATTATCAAGTTGCATCCCTCTTGTTTTAAATGCTTAATAATAGTAAAAACAGCTTATTTTTTTAAATGGTTTTTATTTAAATAGCCGGCAATTCTAATAGGCTTTACTGTTAATTATAATGCCCTGCCGGAAAAATCCAACTTTCCGGCCCGGTATGCATTTAGATAATTCATACACCACTCATCCTGCCCATTTAATGCAGCTGCAGCTAAAAGTGCCCCCATAAGCTCCTTATCACGAACATCTACCATAAAGGTATTCAATCCAAGGGCCAGTAACATAGCGACAAAGGTTCTGTTAAGCAAGCGGCGATTAGGCATTTCAAAGCCCACATTGCTAACACCACAAACAGTGTTAACTTGGGGAAATTGCTCGTGAATTAATCTTAAGGTTTCTAAGGTAATGGCTCCGGCATTGTAGTTGACACCTAAAGTTAATACTAAAGGATCTATATATAAATTTTGAGGCTCCAAACCACCTGCAATAGCCCGTTCAACCAAGAGCGAGGCAATTTCCAGCCTTCTTTTTGGTTCCAGAGAAATACCTTTCTCATCAATGCATAATGCAATTACGCCGCAATTTTGTTCTAATACCAGTGGCAATAAATCATTCAACCTTTGTTCTTCCGCTGTTAATGAGCTTAGAATTAGGTTTTCGCCCTTATAAATAGAAACCGCCGCCTTTAGAGCATCAATGTTATTACTATCCAGCACTAAAGGAATTGAGACACTTTTTTGCACAATTTCTACCAACCAAATTAAATCCGAAACCTCATCTCGGTTACTCAAACCTCCGGCATTTACGTCTAACATCTGTGCACCGCTATTTTCTTGTAGTTTTGCCAATGACTGGATCCATTGCTCGTCACGATTGATAATCGCCTGACCTACTGAGGGAATGGATCCGTTGATGGATTCGCCAATTATTAACATGTAATTCCTCCATGAGAACAGGATGTTCTTATAAAATTTTACTTAAATGGTACTCCCATTTTAGACAACTCTTCCTTGGTCTTTTCGTATAAATCAAGATATTCCGGCAGGGGCTGCACCTTTTGGATGTCATACAACCCATCAAAATTCTTGCCCTCAGGCGGGGAGCTAAGTTGATCGGCATAGCTTTGATAAATCCTACCGGTCAAATCGCTTGCATCCTGTCTACCCATTCCACAAACCGCATGTGCAACTTCTGCTACCATACGATATTCCAAACCGGTAGTAGGATTACTGCCCCTGCCTACGCGGCTTCCCGCATACCAAAGCCATCCTGCTCCCGATGAGACCATGGCTGTAATTTGAGCCGCTTT
>CAZCQT010000380.1:0-2326 GCA_964500905.1 uncultured Moorellales bacterium | reverse complement strand
GCTTCTTTTTTCCAAACCTGAGAATCCCCCAAATAAATCTTTTCCTTTCAATGTAGCATAATACTTTGCTAAAAAGATACCTTTACACCCCTCCCTTTTACTTGAAAAAATTAAAACCTCACTATTAGTATCTACCTCCTTTCAAAGATTTCTTTGAACACCTGGTTACAATATATCATTAATTTTTCAGTAGGCGATTTGCTAAAAGTCAAATCGCCTACCTTCTAGCTGCCCAGAGCAACATTCATTAATTCATTTTTATTTACTAATCTAATATGCGTCCGACTCACCTGAATAATCTCTGTATCTGAAAACCGGTACAGCAGGCGGCAGACAACCTCTCTAGTAGTACCTATTGACGCCGCCATTTCGTCGAGAGTCATCGTTCTTCTGACATGGTTTTCACCCTGAGTCTCAAAAAAGTCCAACAAAAGTTTTGCCAACCGCCCAGCATTGGCACTAAAAGCCATCCCTTCTATAACATCGCTGGCTCTTCTCAACTTTTGATTCAACTGTACGCATAAATCCCACAATGCCTCGCTGTTATTATTAATCAACGGCAAGAGCTCGCTTCCATGCCACTGCACTACAACAGCAGGTGTTTTAACTATTAAGGCATTCGGAGCGGGCTCTCCATCAAACAGAGCGTGGCCCCAAATAACATCTCCTGCGTGAAACATATTAACTACTAAGGCCCTACCCTCTGCGGATTCCTTTCGACCTTCAATTACTCCCTCTTTAAGATAAACTACACCCTTCCAAACCTCTCCTGCGGCAACAACGAACTCTCCTGGTTCAAGATACCTTTGAACACCAAGCCTGTTAAGCTCCTGCAGCTTAGAAATACTCAGCTTCCTAAACACAGGAATATTGATTAAGGACTTTTCCAAGGATTGCATTTTATAGCACCTTCCTAAATTTATTCTCATGGCAATGCTCCAGAATATTTCCCCAGTGTTCTAGATATGTCCTGCTTTTAATTATAACTTTTACATGCTAAATAAGATAGCCTCCTTTAATATATAAATAAAAACAGGTCGGGCTAATCATTATTTAAAAAGCTTGAATTATGACTTAATTTTACGTTAAGCAAGTATCCTACCATTTCTTTCGAGCCGCACTCTGTATGCCTAAATCTTTACTAATTAGACGAATTACGCCAACCCTCTATTGTTTTTGTGGACCAAGGCGAGGCAATATAAGCCGTTATCAAAATAGCAAGTATTGGGGCTACTGCAAACATGGAAAAAGAAGAGCCTAAGTTTATAATGCTATCCAAGGACAGTAATATTCCGCCAAATAAATTTAAAACAACAGCGACTGTAGACAGAATTAACAAGACATTTTTAGGCTTTTTCATTAACATTGTCATCATAAATGAAATCCAGGTAACACATGCAAACCAATTTAATCTCATGGAAGCCGCAAACTTTGCTGAATCTCCTATTTCGGGGTATCCAGGCTCGCCGGCAAAAAGGTGAACATTATTAACTCCGCCATGCTGGTGAAAACGGCTGGCAGAGGCTATTCCATTGAATAAGCTTACCGAATATACCAAGCCTACAACGGTAGCCAGTGCAATAATCTTGCCGTTAACTTTACGAATATAGATTAAGAAAATATAAAACAAGGCTAAATTAGGTATTGCAACATAGATATATTTGGGAAATATGCCGGCACTTGCCGAGCCGACGATAGGAAACACTGTTCCAAGTACCATCAGTAAAATACCTAACATAGACAAATCCCATGCCCTCTTATGTTCCCGATGATGAAGAAAAGCCGATGCTAATAATAAAGCAGCACCAATAAAGGCAATATCCAGCAGAGCAGGATATATCCACGCCACTATAACAGTTTCATCCGGTCGATGTTGTCCTGCTTTAGCAAGATATGATTCTTGCCAATGGTTAATGAAAATAATAAATGTAGCCAGCATACAATATAAACTACCTAAAACCGCTAATACCGAAGCCTGCCTGTGCTTAATCTGTTGTTTAATCTCCATTACTTAAAAATCCCCCTTTAAAAATTTTTATCAACTGAACATTCATGCATAATAAATTACATCCTACACCCCCTTATAAATTAATCCGAATTTTGATTGAGATCTCACTCAAAGGATAATATTTTTTAATACGATCCTTTAAGAATCGTATTATTAAATTACTGTAATACAGTTACCGGGTATGCAAAATAATTTACTAAAAAATCCGTGTCCGATAAAGGGTCAATAAATATTATCTTTCAGCAGAAAGGCCCCTAGCTAAAAGTTCAAAAATTTGATCCAGTGCTTCCTCTAACAGACTGCTTTTGCCATCATTCT
>CAZCQT010000379.1:0-2326 GCA_964500905.1 uncultured Moorellales bacterium | reverse complement strand
GAATATCAGCCCGAAAACCAAGCACAGGCAGACCATATAGATGGAGATTCTGTTTTTGAGGGTCATCATCTACAAAGCCCACGGGATTATATTGATTACCATAGTGATTTTTTATTTCCCTGGCCACCATAGCCCCGGCATCTCCCGCACCAATAATCAGTAAAGGCTTACCGCCTTTTTTAGGCATCCAGGCATGATCCCTGAACAGACGCCAGGCCAAACGGGAACCGCCGATAAAAATAATATTCAAAAGCCAGGTTAACAAAATCACGCTTCTGGGCATTAAAACTGAAAGATTAATTGATACGAAATATGTATAAGCAATGGTCACAGCCCCGCCAAAGGTTACGGCAGCCAATATTGATACCAGCTCGCCGATACTGGCATACTGCCATAGCTTTTTATATAGTCCAAAAAAATAGAAGGTTGCTACCATAATAGCCGAATAAGCAACCGCCATCTCCCGATAGACAATAAAATACCGATTGGGTACTGATCCGTCAAAGCGAAGCATTAAAGCAGCCCAAACACTAAGACTGACTAAGGTTAAATCTAAAATTATTAAAATCAGCACCTTTAAATGGCGATTCATAAACCCATCCCCCTGTATGACCAAGCGAAAAAACTATTGAAGCCTTTATAGTTTTCTACATTAATTAGTTATTTCACTAAACATTCTACATTTGGATCTTACTTTCCTGCCAGCCAGCCGACAGTTGGCTTTGAAAATCAAGAAACTTGTCAAAAAATACAAGGAGGTTAAGGTTTACGATGATTGCCAAAAACAAATTTTGTTTCTGTTAATCCAAAGGCAAACCAAAACCTCCCTCAACTCCGTCGGCATTAAACAGATAAAGGTTTTAAGACTCTTACCCGCAGCACACCACTGATTTCCTTCAATTCTTTAATTGTTTTCGCGTCCAAGGCCGCTTCCAAGTCAATTAAGGTATAAGCCCAAGCACCCCTGCTTTTATTAACCAAATCTGAAATATTCACATTGGCACCGGCCAAAACCCCGGTGAGCTGTCCCAGCATATTGGGGATATTTTTGTGATTAATAGCCAGGCGAGCAGCCTTTTGACAAATCCCTAAATCACAGCTTGGATAATTAACAGAGTTCTTTATATTGCCATTTTCCAAGTAGTCCATCAACTGCTCCACAGCCATTACCGCACAATTCTCTTCGGCCTCTGCCGTGGAGGCTCCCAAATGGGGAAAGGTAATTACATTATCCCTGCCGCAAATTTGAGGATTGGGAAAGTCGGTGATATATTTGGCAATTTTGCCTGTTTTAAGTGCCTTTAGGACTGCGGCTTCATCTACAAGGGTATCCCGAGAAAAGTTTAAAAGAATAACACCTGTTTTCATCTGCTCAATGGCTGCTTCATCAATCAAACCCTTGGTGGCATCCATTAAAGGTACATGAATAGTAATAAAATCGCATTCCCTATAAATCTCCTCCAAGGATTTAATGGGCCTGATATGCTTGGATAGCTTCCAGGCATGCTCCACTGACAGATAGGGGTCATAACCATACACAGACATTTCAAGTTTAATGCCCGCATTTGCCACCAAAGCCCCGATAGCACCTAAACCGATCACCCCCAGTTTTTTACCCTTAATCTCTGTGCCGGCGAATTTGGATTTGTTTTTCTCCACCAGTTGGGCTATCTCCGGCTCCCTTTGGCAGGAGGTGACCCAATTACTGCCGTCTAAAAGATTTCTACCGGCTACGATCATTGCCGCAATAACCAGTTCTTTAACGCCATTGGCATTGGCACCGGGGGTGTTAAAAACCACAATTCCCCTTTCGGCACATTTTTCCAAAGGAATATTATTAACTCCGGCCCCTGCCCTGGCAATGGCCTCTATCCCGGCAGACAGCTCCAATTCATGCAGAGAGGCACTCCGCACCAAAAGCCCATTGGCTTCTCGATAATCCTCCACAAAGCTGTAATTCTCTGTAAACCGACTCAAACCGGCCTGGGCAATTTTATTCAGATAATTTATTTTATACATTCCCATACCTCCCCTCAAACTCCCTCATAAAGGCTACCAATGCCTTAACGCCTTCCACCGGCATCGCGTTATAAATGCTGGCCCTCATGCCTCCTATGGTTCTGTAACCCTTCAGGTTGACTAAGCCCCGGGCCTCCGCTTCCTTGATAAAGCTTGCATCCAAATCCGCATTCCCTGTTACGAAGGGCACATTCATTAATGAGCGATTCCTTTTTACAACCGTTCCTTTAAACAGACCACCGGTATCAAGATGATCATACAACAGGGAAGCCTTTCGCTGGTTAATTTCCTTCATGACCTCTAGCCC
>CAZCQT010000378.1:0-2337 GCA_964500905.1 uncultured Moorellales bacterium | reverse complement strand
TGACGAGGAGGTGCTGAAAAAGCTCTATGGTCTAAAATGAAAAATTATCCCGACTTTATGCTAAATTGCTAAGAATCAACATAATCCAAATCATCAATATAATTAAAAAGTTATCCCGACATTTTAAGCGTATTTTCTATGATAAGCCTTGTTACAAGGCTTATTACTGGGAATACAATTTCAATTGTCGGGATAATTCATTTATCGGGATAACTGCAACACTGCAACACAAGACATCAGTCTTGTGTTGTCATGAAAGTTACGATTGATTTTATATACCACCAGCCGAAAAAGAAAGTCTTGGTCAGCGTTCATACCTGTGGCAGAAGTAAAAACTCCCTTTCTTGATTTCAGGCAAAAGAAAAAGACACTGATTTTTTCAATGTCTAAAAGCGACGCTCAACAGAGCCTTCATAAAGGGACAAAAACACTCCAATTGGTTACAATATGAAGTTTACTTGTATTAATATATTTGTTTACCGTTTATCCTCGTGTTTTCCATATTGCCATAGGATGATTGCGGATACGTTCTAAAATCTGTACATCCTCAAAAAGTAGTTCAGGATGATATTCACCGTTTTTAAATACCCTCAAGAACTCTGCTTCGTTATCACTGATTACAGAAAACATGGACAGGTAGTCACTAACCCGTTGCTTTGCTGCTGTTAGATCAAATCGCTCCTTTTTTCGGATTACTGGGTATAAATCTGTCCGAATCTTATACTCCGTCAGTTCATCAATCTTTTCCAAATTGAAGGTTTCAGAAACAGCCTCGCCGCCGACAGCATAGTAGAATATGGCGCATTTTTTAAGCAGAGGGAGTTCTGTTTCATCAAACAATCCAAAATAGATCATGTTGTTAATATCATACAAATCACGGGCTGCCGCTCTTGTGAGCAAAGCAACAATCTTGCTTGCAAAGATCTCAATGGAAGCCAAAGAGTTCACCTTAAAAGAATCCAGTATGCCAAGTGTTTCAATTGACCTTTGCTCCAAGGGCAGAATATGGGAACGCAGTGAGTAATTGATTTCCACCTTGATATTATCTTTCATACCCGCAGTATTTGCATAGGAAAACACATAAGAATCCAGACTGTGGTAGGATTTTGATTTAGGGCTTACTTCATATCCGCTCATCGCCATATATTTAAGGATGCTGTCCGAGATTTTTTTGCGTTCCTCAAACATTTCTTCCCGCGAATCATTATGTGTATAATCAAGGTCAATGTCCACAGATAACCTCGGCAGGTTGAAAATAGTCATATTGATTGCCGTCCCGCCTTTTAAGGCAAGACTTTCACGCAGCAACGGATCGCTGTTTATATATTTGAGTATTTCCGACAACCGGAATACTTTTTCTAATGTATCGCGGATAAACCCTAATTCCCGCGCTTGTTTTCCAAGCTTACGCTTATCATAATCAGACAAACTCATTGCCTCCTTCCGACGTCAAGGCTAAAAGCTGCTCCGGTACAAACAGCCGCCACTTTTTGTTATATATGGATTTTTCTTTTTCCAAACCGCGATACAGGTATCGCACACTTTTTGAGATTTCGGCTTCGCAGGCTTTAAAAAACGTATCCGTTATTTTCAAGGAATCCTTGAAATGCTCCAGGATATATCCTGTTTTCTGAAACAAGATTTGTTTGCCGTAGCTTTTCAGATAGCAAAGCAGCTTTGTTTCATCTGCATATGGCATCATTTCAAGGCTTCGTAGCAGTTCTTCCAATCCTCCGATTTTCTCAAAATCGTTGATGCTGTCTATGACGGTACGTTCCAAATCGGTTACACGGGTGCCGTCCGGTTTTTTTACAATACCATCGTTGATACGGGACATTTGGTAACGATAGGTCAAACCGTTAAATTCAAATGTGTTAAACTTTGTATCAGAGGATACATACACATCATAAAACACCTGATTAGTGCATCCGTAATATTCTAAAGCAGTATGGTGAGATATATATGCACTTTCCGTCAAATTGCTGGCTATCACATACCGATTGACAACCGGCTCGCCGTCCGCAAGATTTATAGCAACATACAGGTTTCTTTTCACGCTTTGAATATAGCCTTTTTTCAGGTAGTTCTGTATCAGATCGCTTGCACTGTTTCTGTTGCCGACCATCTCAGTAACATCATTCCATGTAAAACAACCTTTTTCCAATAGTTGTTCATAGTATTTCATATTTTTACCACCTCCGTTGTTTTAATTTTAGTATGATGTCGCTGAAAAATCAACCATGCAGAGGGTAAAATAAAATATTTTTTATTTTATTCTTGCTATCGCTTTTATTTCAGCGATAGCAAGGCATAAAGAAGATGATTTGCTATTCACGT
>CAZCQT010000377.1:0-2350 GCA_964500905.1 uncultured Moorellales bacterium | reverse complement strand
TATACTCATTTTTCTTGATTTGCCCTAAATGGTAGGCCAGATAGGTTTCTGCCAGGCTGTGGGCAAAACTGCCCTCACGGGCATACTCGCTGGTTTCCTCCTCCATGGATTCTTCGAGCCGGGCCGAGGGCGGGCAGTTGATCCAGCGGTGGGCACCAGAGGCGCTAAGGAGCGCATGGCCCAGGCCGGCCGCTCTTGCGCTCAAGGCGCAATTCACCTTCTGTTCCGCCATTACATCGCCTCCGCATCCGCCAAGAGGGCTGGGTAGTTCTCCTTGGCAATGTCGGAAAGCCTAACCCCGCCGTGTTGTTTGAGAAGCTCCTTTACTTCGGCCTGTTTGCCAGACTGCATCAAATCCGCTAGTTTGGCTCGGACGGTTTCTAAAGTGACCTCCACCTGGGGCTCGGGCTTTGTTAACTGAGGCATATCATCGATGGCGACCTCATCCACCGTTTCTGTTACTGGTTCCCTTGTGCCACCACCGGCTAGGAGCTGTTTGAACTCATCGGAATCGGCTAACAACCTTGTAAGTTCATCGAAACTTAAATTTATCTCAACTTTCATCGTACTTTTCACCCCTTTCATCATTATTACCCTGGACTTCAGCTTCTTGGTTTTTGAGCACTAAAAGCCTGTTAGCCAGTCTTTTGGAAACAATACTGATAGCGGTCAAAACCCCCACCAATTCCTCATGCATCTCCTTTTCACCCATTTTTGTACCTCCTTCTTTTTGATAGGGGCCTCTACTTACTAGCCGATTACCTGGCGTTTTGATAACCAGCAGAAATTGAAATACCCCCTCACTCTCTAGCCGAAAAGGAGGGGGTAGTGATAACCAGTTTATAGAAAATGTTTTTTGAGTTTGTCCAACACCTTTTTATGCCTTTTAACAATGGCTGGCTGTGATACTTTTTCCTGCTTGGCAATGTCCCTAGTGCTGAGGTTTTCAAAATAAAGAGCCTCGATTAATTCCTGCTCGTCCTGCTCCACCTCAGCCATCGCCTTTTGCAGGATCTGCATTTCCGCCTTATCGGCAACTATCTTTTCAACTAACTGGCAGGAAGCAAAATCAGCACCTAGATCCATTAGCCGCTGGATGGAATCCTCTTTACTATCGATGAATGTAACCTTATCGCCTTCGACCTTAATCCTGCCTACCTTCACGTCCTCTTCTAGGTACCGGGCCCGGCGACCCATTTTATAATAGGCTTGATAAACCTCTTCACTGACTGGCACCAATTCACGGCCAACCTTGATAAATCTACTCATTTTTTTACCTCCTTAGGTTTTTGGAAAATATGGGATTAATAGCGAAATGTCTAAAAACATGTCTTGCGGTAGGTGGTGGATGTCTGCCTAAGTTGGCGAGTGTTGGTAGCTGGAAAAAAACAAAAAAAAATGGCCGGATGAAATGAGAGGTGCTGAGGGGATCCCCCCAAACACGTCTCATCTCAATCCGGCTATCAAACAGCTCACATGGGATTGATTAAATATGAAGTTGTTTATGACGCTTGTTTCTTTTTATAAATTGATTTGATGATACGCTTAAAGGCTTTAATATCATCTGGTTCTAAATAAGGTACGATCATTGCCACGAAACCTGTAAGTATAGGATTTTTTACGTCCCGGCATTTTGATGAAATTAGCAATTCATCTTCTGTAACCAGTAGGTTAAATAGCAGCTTTGAATGTTCTCTGTGATTTTTTTCAACCGTCCACCGAACCTCTTTTAGTAGTAAAGGCATCCCTCCTTCCCGGACATTTTCTTCATTAGCACTGCCTATACTAATCTTTACCTGCTTTTTGGTAACCGCCCCCTTTACGATTACGCCTAATACGCCACCTCGCGTAATGTTAGGCAAAAAAATATAGCTCAAAACAGAGTGATCCCTACATTACTCTTTGTTACTATAAAACCAAATTTACGCAGCTTGATTGATGCTGCTTGTCCGGACACCCCATACATTTCCGATATCCGCCTTGGAAATTCCTTTTCAGCAAACCAGTCATGCTGAAGGTCAATTCCAGTTACAACTCTTCCACCACTAATGCCCACCGATTTTAGTATTTCTAAAGCCAAGGGTATAAAGGTGGATTTAGGCATTGCAAAGGCTGCTGCGAAATAATCTGCATGGTGTTCTCTCCATTCCTTGGCTGTCCTGAAGGTTTTTCTTCGGCCAAAGCTTTGAATGTCTTCTTTGCGGCAGCAGACTACATACTCTGGGCCAGGCTCGGGGAATAAGGATAGCTGGCCTTTGGGTTTAGTGTAAACCTCAGGATGGAGCCAAAGGTGTCCGCCCTCATGTAGGCCTGTGAATAAAGCCAGACCCTCTTTCCCTTCTTGCATAAC
>CAZCQT010000376.1:0-2356 GCA_964500905.1 uncultured Moorellales bacterium | reverse complement strand
TCGATACTGAATTCGATAGTAATAGTGAAAAATTAATCCTAGCAGAACCGACTAACAAAGAAAAGTCTGTGCTTGACCTTGGATTGTCAAAATATGATGCACTTATGGTTGACGAGCTTTTTGCCAACTATATTGTGGTAAGAAGACCAAGTGAGTTTAAGATCTTAAATGTTCCAAGTGATTTGGAACATGAGGTTGTTGGCCTTTATGTTAAAGCTGGGGACGTTCTATTAAAAGATGAAATTGACAAGATAATAACTACCTTAAATGAAGAGGGTCGCATAAAAAATCTTTCAAACACATGGTTTGGAAATGGGATAAATTTAAGTAGCAGGATGCAATAACAACACAACATAAGGTTCCTAATGAATCAAGGATATTTTCTTTGGTTCATTTTTTATTTGTCAAGGAACAAGCTTCTTGAAAGCTGTAGGAAAAGGATAATTTCTTAATTGTTGGAGGTCTATCCACTCGGTCTCGGGAGTATCAGGGATTATTTTTTTAAAGGCTTTGAACCGGTAGAGTGTCATGTTCCATGTTCGATGGGAGAAAACATGTTTAGCCTTTTTAAGGGGTTCTAAAAGCTCAACGGTCGTTCCAAGCAATACTTCTAACTCTTCTTTAATGCTTAAGCCTTCTTGAAGTGTTAGGTTACGCTCGATTATAGGAAAACCCCATAAGCTAGCCAACAAACCTTCGGAAGGCCTTTTTATAATAAGAATCAGATTATTGTATTCTACCCATGCAACTTCCATATCTAATTGAATATTTTTCACTCTTGCTTTTTTAAAGGGTAAGAGTTTTTCACAACCGTATTGATGGCTTAGGCAGAGTGAATGGACTGGGCAAATTTCACATCTTGGATTCTTTGGAAGGCAAACCTGAGAGCCTAATTCCATGAGTCCTTGATTGAAATGCCGACAATCAGCAGGTAATAATTTCAGAGCCACCTCCTCAAAGGATTGCTGTGTTTTAGTGTCACCGATATCACGATGGTCATTAAATAGTCTGGAAAATACACGAAGCACATTACCATCTACAGCAGGAAATCTTAGGTTGTAGGCAATACTAAGTATAGCTCCGGCAGTATAAGGACCAATACCAGGGAGTTTGATGACCTTATCAAAGTCTTTCGGGAAAAGTCCATCATATTTTTCCTGGAGGATTACTGCAGTTTGCTTGAGCCTTTTTGCTCGAGAGTAATAGCCTAGACCTGTCCAAGCCTTTAGCACCTCATCTTCAGAAGCCTCTGCCAGATCCTTAACAGTGGGAAATTTTTTCATAAAATCAATAAAATAATCAATTACTGTACCAACTTGGGTTTGCTGCAGCATGACCTCAGATATCCAAATAGAATAAGGATCGTGGTTCCTGCGCCAAGGCAAGTCCCTTTTATTTTCTCCATACCAGTCAAGGAGTTTTTCTGCAATTTTAGAAGCATTTTCACGGATGTAATCTATTTGTTGAGCATTATTTATTTTAGTCATTTAGAAACCTCTCTGAAACATTTCAATTCTTTGCTATTTATTAGTTCATTATTCTATCATAATTAAAGGGTTAAATCATTAAACAAGGTTATCCATTATTAAAATAAATATTTTATTTTGCATGTTACCTCAAAAATCCTCCAACTTCATTCGGAGTCTATAATAGAAAAAGGTTAAGGAGGAGAGACACAATGAAAAAAGCAGTTTTAATAATTTTAGTTTTAGTAATGATTCTTTCAAGTACCACTGCTATATTTGCAGGTTCAGGCGATAATGCTATGTTTATACCACCGGGACTAGCAAAAAAGGGAGGTTTGCCACCAGGTATTGCCAAAAAATTTATAGACAT
Source organism: uncultured Moorellales bacterium (assembly GCA_964500905.1). Lineage (GTDB taxonomy): Bacteria > Bacillota > DULZ01 > DULZ01 > DULZ01 > JBBAFB01. Next base: position 520 of record CAZCQT010000376.1, on the reverse strand, counting down.
TGATGGGTATAGCTGGGCTCAAGAGGCTATTGAAAGAATGGCCGGAAAAGGAGTCATAAAAGGGATTGGAGAAGGAAAATTTGCTCCACAAAGATCTGTAACAAAACTGGAAGCAATAGTCATGGCTTTAAGAGTAATGGGAGAAGAAGAGAAAGCAATCGATTATCAGGGTAAAATAAAGAATGGAAAAGTAAAGTTCAAACTAAAAGATTACTTACAAGAATGGGCTTACGGTTATGTAAAGCTTGCTGAAGAAAAAGGAATCTTAGATGAAGCGGATATGATTTATTTCAAACTGAATGACCCGGCTTCGAGACATGAAGTAGCCAAATATATTGTCAGAGCAATGGGTAACGAGGATAAGGCCGAAAGATACATGGACGCGAAACTTGATTACAAAGATGCAGCATTCATACCTCAAGGATCGGTAGGATATATTGTTGTTGCTAATGAAGAAAAGTTAATCATGGGTTATCCCGATGGAACTTTCAGACCTTTTAATGAGGTAACCAGGGCAGAA
>CAZCQT010000375.1:0-2357 GCA_964500905.1 uncultured Moorellales bacterium | reverse complement strand
GGCATAGACGAATTCCGGACTGGAACCAACACCTGTAATTGCCAGACTTTGTTTTTTCCCATTGATAATAATTTCCAGTGTGTCATTTAAATTTAAATTATGAGCGGCAAAGAATTTATTGTCGATCCAAATATTAAAATCATCTGTTTTTAAAGGCTGGCCAAGGTGGAGCATGGGAGCATTAATAGGGAAATCCAGCTCCTGCTCAAGAGAAATTAAGCGGAGGTAGATATTTGTTTTTATTTCAGGTTTATAAAGGAGCACATCTCTTACAATTCGTCCCTGAATTTCCTTAGTCCCCTCGATCTTCTGCAGGGATTCCACAGCAGTGGGGGGGATAGCCGCCACTTGGGCAAAGCCGTCAGCAAAATTTTGTTCGGCATAAAAACGGGATTGAGCCGAGTGGACTGTTTGGCTTAGGGTTGAGAGGGCGGTAAAAATCATTAACCCGATGATAATAATCCAAGAGCATGCCAAATAGTTCCCTTTGTTTTCTATTATATCCCGTAACATTTTTCTTTTAAGCATTACCAGCCTACCTTTTCGGGAGCTGTGGGCAGCTTGTTTTGCTTAATATCCGCCAGCTTCCCGTCTTTTAAGAAAAATATTCTGTCCGCTATTTCAGCAATAGCGTTATTATGGGTGATTATGACCACTGTTTTGGCATAATTATCACAGGCTTCTCTTAAAAGCTTTAAGACTTGAATGCTGGTTTTGAGATCTAAGGCACCTGTGGGTTCATCACATAAAAGCAGCTGAGGATTTTTGGCCAAGGCTCTGGCTAGGGCTACTCTTTGCTGTTCTCCCCCGGATAATTGGGAAGGAAAATGGTCTTTCCTGTCGGGCAAATTGATTTGTTCTAAAAGCTCAACAGGGGAAAGAGGATCAGAGGCAATTTGAACCGATAAATTGATATTCTCAAAAGCAGTGAGATTAGGCATTAGATTATAGAATTGAAAAACAAAGCCCACTTCATTACGGCGAAAGAGGGTTAATTGCTTTTGATCGGCTTTGTGTAAGGGATATTCCTTGTAATAAAGCTCTCCCGTGGTGGGAGAATCCATTCCGCCTAATAAGTGGAGCAAGGTGCTTTTGCCGGAGCCACTGGGGCCCAAGATAACCACTAATTCTTTTTCCATTAATTCAAAAGAGGCATCTTGCAAGGCTTTGACCGTAACCTCACCCATTTTGTAAAACTTGCTCAAGTTTTTGGCTGTTATCAGCGGTTTAGGCAACAGAGTGCCCCCTTCCTTGCGGTAATATTCACTATGACAACCAGCAGACTAAATGGCAATCAGTCATTTATATGCTACCATTTAAGCCCTTTTCACGCAAGAAGCAAAAAAGACGTTTTGATGCACTGGGGACGGTTGCTGGTGCACGAAACAAGCATAAAAGGCGGGCTCACCTTACTTCATGCCTTTGTGCTTCCGCCAATGCTATGTTCAGCATTTCATCAGGGATATCAGCACTCACTGTGTCGAAAATATCAGGGTTTACGCCGCCGCCAGACCCTCTTCCGGCAAAATGGTATTTCCCGTCGTTTCCTAAACGCAATTCCACCTCTGTGTACAATTGTGCCCATGTTTCGTCCCTGCCGGGGCTTTCGCTGGTGTTGCCGGGCATCCAAAATCCATTGCGTGCAATCGGATAAGTCGGCCTTACCGAACATAAGACCGAAAAAACGAATGCTTTTGGGAGGCCCGCCTTTGAAATCCTTGTAATATCCAGTCTGTCCACTGTGCCCTCGGTGATACGAGCCATGTTGTCCTTCGGCAGGGATTTATACATCTCAAACCATGCCTCCATCCAGGCAAGTGCGGTTTTCTCGTTGTCACCCATATCATCAACAGCAATTTCCTCGGTCTTGTCAGATGCCATTGCCGTTGCAAGCGCCTGCCAATATTCATCGGATATAGAGCCATCTTCATTTATATATTCAGGCTGCGGCTGCCAATCGTCTTCGCTGTTTTCACCAATTACCCCATCGGAACCGTTATATATTTTGTATATCTCTATGCTTGAGTCCCTAGTGCTGCGATATATCCCCACATACGGTTCCTCAGCATAGTAATTATTTCTCTCAGAATACAGGCACAGTGTCCTTTGTTCTCCGGTAAGATTGAGCTTGATAATGAGATAGTTGTTACTCGTCGGATAATCGTTTACAGATTGCCGTAATGTTTTTCTTGCACCTGAAAGTGCGGACAGTATAGTTTCAATGTCGCCACTGTCAGTTACGGTGACAGCCCCAAGGCTTTTATGCTCATTGAACTGCTCCAGATCTATGGAAAGCACGGAGCTTGTTTCCGGGGGCTCCAAGGTTTTTGCGGGATTCGTCAAAAGGAGTGCCGCTA
>CAZCQT010000374.1:0-2364 GCA_964500905.1 uncultured Moorellales bacterium | reverse complement strand
TTCATCTTACATATCAGGGCTTGCTGGCGGATGAAGAGCCCATTAAAATTCAAGTTATAGAAGCGGATCTGAAAAACCCCGAGGTAACAGTTAAACCCATTGAGGCCAAGGAAGGAAATTACGGCAAACGTGAGAGCGTCAGCTCCATGGGTGCACGCTCGGGAGCAGTGGCTGCCATTAACGGTGCCTATTATAATACCACGGCACCCTATGCCCCTATTGGTAATGTGTTGATCGATGGCGAGTTATTAGCGGAGCAAGATCTGTTTCGAACTTCCTTAGGTTGGCTGGAGGATGGGACAATTCGCTTTGGCTATTTTAATCCCAAAGATTATCAGGAGGATAGCTATTGGCAAGGCTTGAAACATTTATTAACAGCGGGTCCTCTTTTAGTAGAAGAGGGACGCCCGGTGATTCAATATGCCCAGGAAGGTTTTTATGGCACACTGGAATCAAGGCATCCCAGAACCGCCGTGGGTCTGACTGATGATGGTAAAATGCTGTTAGTTACCGTGGATGGCAGGCAGCTCGATGTGAGCTTAGGTACCAGCTTTGATGAGTTAATTTACTTGATGCTGGATCTGGGATCGAAAACAGCTATTTGCTTAGATGGAGGCGGTTCCACCACTGCCTGGGTTAATGGTGAAGTAGTTAATCAATTTAGCGATGGCAGTCAAAGGGTGGTAGCCAATGGCATAGTGGTACGCTCAGGTATTGCTGTTTTTATGGATGGCAAAAGAATCTATTACGATGTGCCCCCCCGGGTGGAAAGCGGTCGTACCTTGGTACCCTTGCGAGCTTTACTGGAGGGTTTAGGGGCCCAAGTGGAATGGGTCAAGGAGACACAAACTGTAGTTGCTGTCAGAGATGGCCTCAAATTGCAATTACCCTTGGGCAGTAAAAAGGCCCTGGTAAATGATCAGGAGATAGAGTTGGATGTTCCTGCCCTGATTGAAAACGATCGTACCCTGGTACCCTTGCGTTTTGTGGGGGAAGCTTTTGGTGCCAGAGTTGATTGGGATCCGGATAAAATTATTACCATTATTACCGGGAGGTAGGACAATGAGACAAAGGTTTCGGCAAATTTTGATAACTGTTTTTGTGATTTTTGGATTAGTGATGCCCCAGGCTTTTGGTGCTACTTCCCAGCGGGTGGTTTGGGAATATTCCAATGCGGCTAACGATAAGGCCTATTTTGGCTTTTTGTCCCCCACTGATAAAGGTACTTTTTTGGTTACCAAAAACAGTTATCGGGATCCCAAGGTATTAGAATTGAATGTTCAGGGGGAAATTGTATGGGAATATGGTCCCATTCAGGCCAATAGTGCCTGCTATCTCAAAAACGGCAACCTTTTGATTGCTGACAGCGGTGCTCCCGGTAACCCGTTAAAACCAAGAATAATTGAAGTTACCAAGGAAAAGGAAATAGTGTGGAGCTATGAATTGCCCGGCAGAGCCGACAGCCCTAGAGGGGCAACTGAGTTGGCCAACGGTAATGTGTTGATAGTTGGAGCCGATAAGGTAATGGAAATAAGCAGGGCAGGTAAAATTATTTGGCAATACCGGGATCTGTTGTACCCTAATTATGCCCAAAGGCTAGATTCCGGCAACACTTTAATCGTTGATCGGGGTTTTTACGGCGGCAAGATTTTGGAGGTAAATCCCAAGGGCAAGGTAGTTTGGAGCTTTGGGGATTATGGCTCGCCTAAGGAATGGGGAGAGCTTAACCGTCCTGTTTGGGCTGAACGGCTGGCGGACGGAAGCACCTTAATCGCCGATCGGGGAGCGGCAGTTTTATTGAAGGTAAAAGATCAAGAGGTTGAAACTGTGAATCAGTGGTTAGATGTGCTGAGATCCGTCTCTGTGCAGGATTTATGGGTAGCTCTGCCGGACTTGGAAAATGAGGAGATACTTTTAAGCATAACCTTGACCAGTGGTCGCTCGGTAATTTGGCGGGTGGAAAAGGGGATTAAAACCCTGGTAAGAGGCAAGGAATATACCTTTGCCACTCCCCCTGTGGTTTTGGATGGAGTTTTATACTTGGGTGCCAGAGAAATTATGGGTTTAGTGGGAGCTAAGGTTAATTGGAAGGCTGAAACCAAGGAGCTGGAGATAATCAGCGAAGGGCAACAGGCTTTGCTGCAGATAGATCAATCTAAAGGGTGGATAAACGGCCGGGAAATTGAGCTTTCTTCTCCCAGGTTACTGGGCAACACGGCACTGCTACCTTTAGACTTTGCTAAAAAATATTTTGGGTTGGAGTATAATTGGAAACCGGACAGCAAGCTGTTGGATATTGAGATTTGATAAAGAGGACGGGGGACAGGGAACAGGGAACAGGGAACAGGGAACAGGAGACAGGGA
>CAZCQT010000373.1:0-2376 GCA_964500905.1 uncultured Moorellales bacterium | reverse complement strand
CCGGCTTATTAATAATAGGTACTAAAGGTTTAGGCCGATCACATGTTAACGGACGCAATCTTGAGCCCTTTCCACCGGCCATGATGATCCCTTTCATTAACTTATCACCCTTTACAAGAATCTAGCCCCTCCTCCCTGTTATTATGAACCAATGAAAAAAATCAATTCAAAAAAAACTTTTTAATAACACAATACAAAAAACCAGATTTATATCACTGAAAATTTTTAAACCCTTTCTAAAAAATAAAAAGGTATGTAGCCTAATCGACTGCATACCTTTTTGAAAAATTTTTTATTTACTCTGCGGGAAGTTTTGCTGTAACTGTTTGTATGAATTTGGTAAGTTGTAAATCGTATTCCTCAATACGACCTTCATCCGATAAAGAAGTCAACTTAGGATCCACCGGCAATACTGCCAAGATGTCAAGGCCCATTCCCTCAGCTAAATCTTCAGCCCTGCTGTCCCCAAACAAACGAATTTCCTCATTACAATGGGGACAAACAGTATAACTCATATTTTCGACAAGACCCAGCATAGGCACGCCCATTTTATCTACCATGCGAGCGGCTTTAATAACAATCATCGTGGCCAATTCCTGAGGCGTAGAAACCATTACCACCCCATCTAGGGGTAACGATTGTAAAACTGTCAAAGTGGCATCACTGGTCCCCGGAGGTAAGTCAAGAACCAAATAATCCAGTTCGCCCCAAACTACATCCGTCCAGAATTGTTTAATGGCGGAACCAATTAAAGGGCCTCTCCAAATTACAGGTTCTGTTTCATCAGGCAACAGAAGATTTAGGGACATGATTTTAATGCCATTAGCACTTTCTACCGGTAGGATTCCTCTTTCATCCTGCCATGGTTTATCCTTAAGACCAAATAATTTAGGTATACTTGGCCCGGTAATATCTGCATCCAAGACCCCCACCTTATATTTAGCCTTAGCCAAGTTACTGGCTAAAAGAGCAGTAACAGTTGATTTACCCACTCCACCCTTGCCGCTCATAACTGCAATCACACGTTTAACATGATTAAATGAGCTTTCTGGAACTTGAAAGGAAGCGGGATCTGAGCCAGTGCCGGTACCGCAAGTTGCTTGAGCACTCCCCTGTTCACTACTTTTATCTACCACAATAATCCCTCCTAAACTGGTTGCTAAATTTGTTTACCTGTTAATTTTAACCTAAGGCACACAAATAAACAAGGAATATGTCAAAATTAAGTAAGAAGAAAGTTCAATCTCCTAGTTGAATAATAATTTCTTCATTTTTATTATTACCTCCGGACCATCGGAAGCAAACCATTCTACCCTTTCCCCACCAACTTCTAAGGGTTCTTTAGCTAATAATTGCTCCTTCTCCAGCACCCTGACCAGTTGCTTTGCGGTTCCTAAATTGCCATCTACAATCCGGACATCTTCAGAAAAAAATTCAGCTATTTGCTCGCGTATAAGAATGTAATGTGTACAACCCAATACAACCATTCTGATTCGAGATCTTTCAATATTGGCGAATAACTTCTCCAAATAATTTTCCAATTCTCTTCCCTTAGTATGTCCCGCCTCTATTAATTCTACCAAGCCCGGACAAGGCAGGGTTGTAATTTGTGATCCATTTCCATAGCGATGCATTAGCTCCTGAAATTTTGATTCCCTTAGCGTCATGGGGGTAGCCATCACTAAAATACCCCTTCCATTTGCTGCAGTTATTGCGGGCTTAAGAGCGGGTTCCATTCCTATAATGGGTACTGAAAAACTGCTCCTTAAGAGCTTAATTGCCGCACTGGTGGCGGTGTTACAAGCCACTACAATAGCCTTAACTTGTTTTTCCTTTACAAGAAATCTGCTTACGATTAAAGCAAAATCTTGCACCTGCCACAGTGCTTTGGTGCCATAAGGTGCATTCAAGTTATCTGCGTAATAAACAAAGCTCTCATTTGGCAAGTAAGTCAAAAGCTCCTTTAAAACACTAATTCCACCTAAACCTGAATCAAAAACTCCAATTGGCTTTTCTTTATATTTCATAAAATAGATTCTACCCTCCTAAAGGCATCTATTTTCTATTACTAATCATTATAGCAAAGCAGCAATTTAAAATAAACTTGCTAAAAGTTTATTTGCAAATTCAACCCGGATAACAAATAACTGATTAGAGACAAAAACAGCACCGCCCTTTCAACGGCCGGTGCTGTTTTTATCAGGAACTAACAATTTTCGTGCCTTGTTCTCCTTTAATACCACTTTCCAAATTAGCAAGAGAAGTAATCAACGCTTCCCCGCCTGCTTCAACAAAATTTATAGCCGCCCTTATCTTAGGCTCCATACTGCCTTTTAAAAACTCACCTTGCTGAAGATAGTTTTTCGCTTCTTCAAT
>CAZCQT010000372.1:0-2381 GCA_964500905.1 uncultured Moorellales bacterium | reverse complement strand
ACATTTTTTTGCTAAGAAAAAAACGCATAAATATTTCGGGCAGGTTATACTCGGTTTTGGGATTTTAATGCTGGGGATGGATCTGATGGGTAATGCGATATCCCCCTTGCAAGGCTATCAAGGTTTTAAGGAAATGATGATTTTGTTTAGCAATTACCCTTTAATGGGGATGGCAGCGGGTATAGTCATGACCATGCTTATTCAAAGCAGCAGCGCCACCATTGGACTTCTTATTGTACTTGCCTCAGCAGGATTAATACAACTCGAGGGAGCAATTCCAATTTTACTTGGTGATAATATTGGTACCTGTATTACAGCTGTCCTGGCCTCTTTGGGAACAAACCTCACCGCTAGAAGAACTGCAATTGGCCATGTCCTGTTCAATGTTTTTGGAGCAATTATTTTTGTATCCTTTTTGGGTTTATTTTTAAAATTCGTATATGCGATTTCACCTCCCGGTGATATTGCCAGACAAATTGCCAATGCCCACACTTCCTTTAACATTATAAACACCATTATTTTCTTGCCTGTAATTAATCAATTCCTTAAACTTATTTTACGCATTGTTCCAGGGGAAGAAAAAACCATTATGAGGGGCTCCCTATATCTTGATCAGCGTGTACTTACAACTCCCACTATTGCCTTGCAATTTGCAGGAAAAGAACTTATCAGAATGGCAGAAATGGCCCGCCAAAATGTTAAAGATGCTATGAACTGTTTATTAAATAAAGAAGATAAGGATTTAAAAAATGTATTTGATTACGAGCCGATTATTGATGAGCTAGAAGAAGAAATAACTGCATATTTAGTACGTGTTTCCCAGGAAGGTTTAAATCCTCAATCATCTAAACTTCTTACGGGTTTGCTTCATGCTGCAAATGACGTGGAACGGATCGGTGACCATGCAGAAAACATCGCCAATATAACCCGGCAATATATCGACGCAGGTTTATCATTTAGTGAGCAGGCAGTTGCTGAAATGAAAACCTTGTCCGATTTGGTGGATAATAATTACGCTGCCACAATAAGAGCCCTAAAAAAGGATGATAAAGAACTAGCCTTAAAAGCAATAAATACTATCAATAAAGCCGGCTCACTTGAAAAGCAGCTTCGAAGCAGCCATATTGAAAGGTTGACTGCTGGGACATGCTTGCCTGCATCAGGGGTTTTGTTTTTGGATGTACTGAGCAATCTGAAAAGAGTAAATGACCATACACTAAATGTGGCCCAAGTGGTATTAGGTGAGATATAACCTTTAAACTTGCTTTAAAGGCAGCTTTTATTTTTGTAAAGGATTTTGTGGTATGACGTAGAATTGTGTAGCAGAGGTGATTTTTTTGGCCAGAGCAGTTAAGGATAGAACAGCTGAAATACGTTATGAAATAATTGGCCTGTTATTGTCGGCTTTAGCTATTTTATGCTTAATATGCCTGATAGCAGAAGAGTATAGAATTTTTTCTCAGATCGATAATGCCATCGGTCCGGTTGGGAGTTTTTTAGTAAGGATATTGCGGGGTCTGTTTGGCAAAGGTAAGTATTTGTTTTGTCTGATTCTGCTTGGCAAGGCCCTTGTCTTTATAAAACAAAAACGGTGGAGCTCTGGCAGCAAATCTGCCGGAATGATTTTATCATATTGTTCATTGTTGACTTTTTTTCACATGAAGTATTTGATGCTAGAAAGCCCAAAGGTCATTATCACCACCTCCCTGGACGGCTTAGGAGGCGGCCTAATCGGGGCAATCCTTGTAATAATACTTAATGCTGGTTTTGGACAAGTGGGCGGTTATATTATTTTAATAACCTTGTTTATTGTAGGTTTGCTGCTCATTTCCGGAAATTCCTTTACTTTTTTGCTGCAAAGCTTTTGGAAATTTATTAAGGAATTATATAATCATATGCGTATAAAGTTAATCGCCTTCTTGTTTACCGCGGTAGAGGAAGATAAAACAAGAATCATGATGGCTAAAGAATCACAGCCGCTGATTATTAAACATAACGTTTCAAAGAATCTGGAAAACGACGTTCTTCATTCAGAAACGATACAAAAAGAGCATAATAAAGAAATTGATTATTCCGCAGAGCAATTAGAAACGCAGGAAACAACAAAATCTGAAACTGTTCAAAATGTTAAAAAACCAATTGCGACAAAAATAAAGTCCCAAGACTCAGTTGTACATAATAACTATTACCTTCCTTCCTTGTCCTTACTGCAACCGGTAAGCCGTTCTAAAAAAAGTGTCAGCAACAAGGATATTGCCCAGACAGTTAACTTGTTGGAGGACACACTAGATAGTTTTGGGGTGAAAGTAAAGGTTACGGAGGTTAATTGCGGCCCGGCTATTACAAGATATGAAGCTCAACCTGCCCCAGGCGTGAAGGTA
>CAZCQT010000371.1:0-2387 GCA_964500905.1 uncultured Moorellales bacterium | reverse complement strand
GATATTTTATCAGTTGAAGAAATGGTGAAAAGCCTATGCGGATAATAGTTGAAAATGTAGCCTACACATATAAAGCGGGCAGTCCCTTTGAGGCACTGGCCTTGAAGAATATTAACCTGACCATTGAATCCGGGGAGTTTGTTGGTCTTATTGGACATACAGGCTCAGGCAAATCTACCTTGGTACAGCATTTAAATGGTTTACTGCTACCCACAGCGGGTAATGTTTATGTGGGGGATTTAGATGTTGTATCTAACAAAGGGAATCTAAGGCAGATCAGACAAAGGGTAGGTCTGGTATTCCAATATCCTGAGCACCAACTGTTTGAAGAAACAGTTTTTAGTGATGTAGCCTTTGGGCCCAAAAACCTTGGGTTGGAGCCGGGTGAGGTAGAAAGAAGAGTTAAAAAAGCACTTGAAATGGTCAGGCTGGATTATGAGACCATTAAAGACCGTTCCCCATTTGCTTTAAGCGGAGGACAAATGCGTAGAGTAGCCATTGCCGGGGTGTTGGCAATGGAACCTCAGATATTGATTTTGGATGAACCTACCGCCGGTCTGGATCCCACAGGCAGGGATGAAATTTTAGAGGAAATAGCTAAAATGCACAGCACTCTGGGTATTACGGTTATTTTAGTATCCCATAATATGGAGGATGTAGCTCGTTATGCTAATCGGGTAGTAGTAATGGACCAGGGCCAAATAGCAATGGATGGTTCCCCCAGGGAAATTTTTTCCCAAGTGGAACAGTTGCAGTCCCTTGGCTTGGGGGTGCCCATGGTAGGAGTGTTGATGGCGAAATTAAAGAGCTTAGGATATAATTTGAGGGGAGATATCCTAACTGTAGAAGAAGCCGGTAATGAAATTTTAATGTGGCTGAGAGGTAAAAAAGATGCTTAAAGATATTACGATTGGTCAATACATACCCGGTAGTTCTATAGTGCATCGCCTGGACCCCCGTACCAAAATTACTGTGGCAATGATCTTTATGATTGCCCTGTTTACTGTTAATAACCCCATCGGTTATATTTCCATGGGTGTTTTTACCGCCCTTGCAATTCTGTTATCCCGGATTCCCTTCCATTATTTATTGAAGGGCCTTCGCCCAATTTTAATTATTATAATTTTTACTGTGACCTTGCACTTATTTTTAACACCGGGAACCGAAATCTGGCGTTGGGGGATTCTTAAAGTTACCTGGGAAGGGGTAATCCAGGGTCTGTTTATGGGGTTGAGATTGGTCTTTTTAATTTTTATTACATCCCTGCTTACCTTAACTACCTCTCCCATCAGCCTTACTGATGGGATGGAATATATGTTAGCTCCGGGCAAAAGAATTGGGATACCGGCCCATGAGCTGGCCATGATGATGAGCATAGCCTTACGTTTTATTCCTACTTTGTTGGAAGAAACAGAGAAAATTATGAAAGCTCAAATGGCCAGGGGTGCAGACTTTGAAAGCGGAAACCTTATCAGAAGAGCCAAGAATATGATTCCCTTGTTAGTACCTCTTTTTGTCAGTGCCTTCAGACGTGCAGACGATTTGGCTATGGCTATGGAGGCTCGCTGTTATCGTGGCGGAACCGGCAGAACAAGGATGAAGGAATTACATCTTTACGCCAGGGATTACTTGGCTATGACATTTTTAATTCTATTTGCTATTTATGCAATCTTTACAAGGATGTTATAGGTGTGTTAAATGAAAAGACGTATTAAACTGCTGCTCTCCTATGACGGCACCGACTATGCCGGTTGGCAAATTCAAACCAGGCAACCCCATGTTAAAACTATCCAGGGCCAATTGGAAAAAGCTTTAAATATTATTACTAAGGGAAAACAAATTAGGGTTTACGGAGCGGGTCGCACAGATTCCGGGGTTCATGCCAGAGGGCAGGTTTGCCATTTTGATTTTCCCGGCTTGATTTCCGTTGAAAGGCTCCCAACCGCGATCAACAGTATCTTGCCAAGGGATATCCGTTGCCACTTAGCAGAGGAAATGGAGGACGACTTCCATGCTCAACATTTGGCAAAGTTTAAAACCTATTCCTACTCCATTAATCAAAGCTACATACCCGATGTTTTTTTAAGAAATTATTATCATCATGAACCTTACCCGTTAAGATTAAAAGCCATGAAAGAAGCGGGCAAGCTTTTGGTGGGTACAATGGATTTTAAGGGATTTTCGGCTACTGGTAGCTCCCAGGAGGATTTTATTCGCACTGTTACTGCACTGACCATAGAACAAATGGGAGACAGGATTTTTATTCATGTGACCGGAGATGGGTTTTTATATAATATGGTAAGAATTATGGCCGGTACCTTAATAGCAATTGGCCGTGGAAAAATGCCTGTGGAGGCAGTAGAAAAAATTCTGCAAACAAAAGACAG
>CAZCQT010000370.1:0-2389 GCA_964500905.1 uncultured Moorellales bacterium | reverse complement strand
GAAACATCATCCTTCTCATCAAGGTTACATAAAACTCTTCCGGACATTCCTTGCGAATGGTTTTTTGGATTTCCGTGAAATGATTAACATAAAGCTTAAAATGCCTGCCATAAGCAGTTAAAACCCGACCCAGCTCTTTCACCTTGTCCAATGCTCTTTCGCTGGTAAAGGGCGGGCTGTGGAAATAAAGTCCCACAGGCTGAACTCCCCTTTTCATGGCCAGCCACCCGGCTACCGGGCTATCGATTCCTCCTGAAATAAGCAATAAGGCTTTACCCGTCGAACCCACCGGCAGTCCGCCCAAGCCTTTGATATCTCCGGAATAAATAAAGGCACCCTCTTCCCTAATTTCTACATTAACTACTGTTTGAGGCTGATGCACATCCACTTTCCACTGGGGTAACCTTTCTAAAATATAGCCTCCAACTTCCCGGCTCACTTCTGGGCTTTTCATGGGGAATCTTTTATAAGGGCGACTGGTTTCTACTTTGAAAGTGCCTGGCTTTTGAATCCTTTCCATTTGCTGATAAGCAGTTTTTTGAATTTCCAACAAATCCAAAGATGCAGGCTCCGCAAGGCTTACACTATGAATTCCAAAAACCTTTAACAACCTTTCAATAACTAAATCAGCGTCATCATTTACTTCAACATAAATACGCCCATAAGTTTTTTGAATGTTTCTTTTTGGCAAATCCCTTAAAGCGACCCTCATATTATTTAACAAACGGTTTTCAAATTGATGCCGGTTTTTGCCCTTTAAGCTGATTTCGCCGTATCTGATTATCAAGACTGTGTTCATGTTTAGCCCCCTTTAAATTCTCTGTATTCAGCTACTTTCTCTTTAATTATTTCCGCCGCTGAAGCTAACTCTTGCTTATCGGTAAAAACTGAAAGGCTAATCCTAATTGCACCGTAAAGGGCTTCCCCCTTTTTTTCCATGGCCTTTAGCACATGACTGGGGTTATCTCTTTTAGAGTGGCAGGCAGAACCGGTAGATACATACAAACCCTCTTCCTCCAGCATATGCAGTAAGACCTCCGCCCTGTCTACCCCATCAAACCACAGGTTTAAAATATAGGGCAGCCCTTTTTCTTCGGGGCCATTAAGATGGATGCCTTTAAAATCTCTGAAACAGGTCAAAAAATACTTTTTTAGATTCGCAATTTGAGCCAACTTTTCTATGCTTTTTCCGGCCTTTTCTGCAGCCAACCCAAAGCCGACAATACCCGGTAGGTTTTCCGTGCCTCCCCGCCTTTGACCTTCTTGTTCTCCTCCCACCAATAAGGGTTTGATAACTACACCTTGTTTTATGTATAAAGCCCCCGAGCCTTTGGGCCCGTGAATTTTATGAGCTGTAATGCTAAGCAAATCAATTTTTGCCTCCCGCATTGGAATAGACACCTTTCCAAAAGATTGAACCCCATCCACGTGGAATAAAGCCCGGGGAGCAAACTCTTTAATAATCTGCCCAAAAGCTTCAATGGGCTGAATAGTGCCAACTTCATTGTTGGCATGAATAATGCTAACTAAAATAGTATCTTTTCTAATGGCAGTTCTCAAATCCTTTGCCGAAACTAATCCCTCTTGATTTACAGGCAGATAAGTTATTTCAAAACCTTCCCCCTCCAGTAACTGGCAACTGGCTAAAACAGAAGGGTGTTCTATTTGGGTAGTTATTATATGCTTACCTCTGCCTTGTCTTTGTGATGCAGTCCCCCTAATGGCCCAATTATTAGCCTCTGTACCTCCAGAAGTGAAAAAAATCTCCCCAGCTTCAACTCCTAAAAGTGTCCCCACCTGCCTTCTGGCATGTGTTAAAAGTCTTTCGCTTTTCACACCTTTTCCATGCAAAGACGAAGGGTTGCCATACTCTTCAATCATGGTTTTTACCATAGCAGCTGCCGCTTCAGGCAAAACCCTTGTAGTAGCACTATTATCAAGATATATTTCCATTAAAAATCACCTCTTTTCAACCTCCCTTATTTTAACCCAAAAAACAACAGCAAGCAAAGAAAAACAACAAGCCAAGCCAAGGACAAAAAAAAGCCCTCTAGGGCTTTTTTAAATGTAGTTAAAAGGATTTTGGGTTACTCCGTTTTTTCTTACCTCGAAATGCAAATGGGGGCCGGTGCTTAGTCCTGTGCTTCCCACCGCTCCAATGATAGTGCCTGTGGCAACTTTTTGACCTTGCTTAACATCTATTCTGGATAAGTGACCGTAGCGGGTTTCAAGCCCATTGCCATGGTTAATATAGACTGCCAAACCTAAGGCCCCGCTTCTACCTGCAAAGGATACTGTTCCCGAAGTATAGGCAAAAACAGATCTACCTACGGGAGCGGCCAAATCTACCCCTTCGTGAAAGCTCCTGACCTTGGTTATAGGGTGAGTA
>CAZCQT010000369.1:0-2434 GCA_964500905.1 uncultured Moorellales bacterium | reverse complement strand
GACAGGCCAATGAATTACGTAATCTTATAGGTAAACTGCCCCAGCTATCCATCTTTATTGATGAAGTTCACCACGCTGCAACCAACAACAAGAAGCTTCGAGCTGTGGTTACAAAATGGATGAGAAATAGCACTGTAACAAGTGTAATTGGTTTTTCAGGAACACCATATCTTGAAAAGGCAGAAAAATTTCAAGTTACTGACAGCCTAACAATATCAAGCTTCGAAATTTCAAACATTGTGCATTATTATCCCCTTAGAAGCGGTATCGGAAATTTTCTTAAAGTGCCTAGCGTGAAAATCGCCACAAATAACGATCGCTTGGACATAACGGAAAAAGGCCTCCGTGAGTTTTTGGATAAATATAAAGATACTATTTACTTTGATGGCACAGTTGCAAAGCTTGGCGTGTATTGTGGCAGTATAAGAACTCTTGAGGAACAGGTTTATCCCCTTGCTGTAAGGATAGCAGAGGAATATGGACTGAATCCATCAGAAACTGTATTAAAGTTTCATGGAGGAAACAAAGAATATTCCATACCGGTTGACAGCCAACTGGAATTTGAAAGTCTTGATAAACCATTTTCAAAAATACGCATAGTTTTGCTTGTGCAAATTGGCAAGGAAGGCTGGGATTGTCGCAGCCTAACGGGGATTATCTTATCTCAAGAAGGTGATTGCAGTACAAATATGGTGCTTCAAACATCCTGTCGTTGTCTTAGACAAGTAGAAAGAGGAGTTATAGAGACAGCGCTGATTTACCTAAATGAAAGCAATGCCAAGACATTGAACACACAATTAGAAAAGCAGCATCATATTTCAATTAAGGAATTTGAAAGCGGCAATATAAATTCCCAATCAACGATTAAGCGGTATGACCGTACCGCTTATTTAAAGCTACCGAAAATTGATTTTTATCAGCTAAAAATCAACTATAAAACACTCGTCATTGATGAGGGATTTTCAGTTAGCGAAAATATATCTGATTCAGTCCGAAGCTCAAAAAAAGACTCAATTATTAAAGAGGCTTCTATCAAGCAGGGTTTAGCCATCACTGAAATACACACAAAAAATACAGAACATGGTCGCACTTTAGCAAATTACAATATGTGGCTGTACAGTATTGCTAAAGAAGGATTCGGGTCTATAGCCATTTCGGATTTAAATACTCATAAATATAAATTAATAAACGTATTTGAAGAAATTACATATAAACGAGACGGCAATACCTATTTCAGTTCAAACTACGATATTACAGCTATAAATGCCAATATACGCAAAGCTTTTTATGAAAAGCGCAGCTTTGAAACTGTTGAGGAGCTAATTCCCGAGGAAGCCGCTTTGCTCAAAGTTGAAAATTTTAAAACGGAAATTCAGACTCCGGATATATCTATATTTTATCCTGATGAAAAAACTGTTGATAAAATTATGCTGGATGACAAGGGAAAGTTAAAACTCGCTCCAAAAGAACAGAAACTGTTAGACCTTGCCGAGGAAACCGGTCAAACGGATATAGCTGAAATGCTGAAAAAACAGATTGTTTCTCATCCTATGAAGGACAGAACATTCCATTACCTGCCTTATAAGACCGATAGTAGCTTTGAAAGAACATTTTTAGAAGAGCTTTTAAAGCTTGATATTACCAAATCCATAAGTCTTGAGGTATATTACAACGGGGACAGGGCTTTGACGGAATTTAAAATCAAGTGCTACAAGCAAAGCGGGGCTAAGTGGGTTTATATTGGTATGTATACCCCTGACTTTTTAGTCGTTAAGCGCAGAGATAATAAAATATACAAGGCCGTAATTGTTGAAACCAAAGGCAGGATTTATGCAAATGATCCTACTTTCATAGAAAAACGCTCTTTTATGGAAACAGCATTCAAGGAAAAAAATAATGAGAAGTTCGGCTATGATCGTTTTGAATACCTTTATCTTGAAGACAGCATGAGCGAGAATGACAGAATCATGACAACAGCAAAAACGATTGAGGAATTTTTTAAGGAGGAAAAGTCCAATGGCAATTAAGTATATTCCCTTTTTCCCTGACCCTATTGAGGGACAGGCTATTTTAGATAATTTTAAACGTACATCAAAATATAAAGGTGCAAATGATGTCAGCAGCAAGCTGCGCCGTGGCATGCCCCTATATGAAATGGAAAAGCAAGAAATAGTAGGCGAAAATAAAGAAGGTAATATGGTAATACGCGGTGAATGTGTATCTGCCTGTGCTTTTCTAAAAGAGCAAGGGATAGAGGTTGATCTTGTCTACATAGATCCTCCTTTTGCCAGCGGTGCAGATTATGCTAAAAAGGTATATATCCGCCGTAACCCTAAAGTTGCCGAGGCAATAGCCAAAGCAGAGCAAGAGCTTGAAACAAGCGAAGAGTTCCGAGCCTTTGAAGAAAAAATGTACGGAGATGTTTGGGATAAGG
>CAZCQT010000368.1:0-2436 GCA_964500905.1 uncultured Moorellales bacterium | reverse complement strand
GATTTTGGGCCTCTTTGGAGTTATCATACCTTTCTGGAGTCGATTTTCCATATCTATATTATTTGGCAGCCAGAGGCGAGTCTGCCGGAGGTTTTGTGGGGTATGATAAGGATATTTTCGTTAAATGGAGCTTCCCTGGTGGATTCCTGGCATTTTTTGACCGGATCTTTTCAAGGGAAGGAAGAACAGAGAAGAGTTTTGAGGGCATACGATTAGTAAAAAAGACAAAAAACGGGACTGTAAATAATAAGGAAGGGCAAAGAAAAAACAACAAAAAAATCCGATATAAAGATGATACATTTTCCTTGAAAGATCCTTTACCTGCAATAGGGATTATTTTGTCTATAATATATATGTTGCTAAACAAAGAAAGACGAAAATTTGTATTTAGAAGATATATCTGATGCCTGAGAATGGATATTTAAACAGGAAAGAAAAGAAGGAGACGTTATTAAAAAAAGTATACTGACAATTGATCTTGAAGACTGGTACCAGACAAGCGATTTTGGGATTGATCCCCAAAATTGGGGACTCTATGAATCCCGTCTGGAAAAAAGTACTAGGATAATTCTGGATATTCTGGATGAATACGAAACTAAGGCCACTTTTTTTGCTCTGGGTTATAATGCACGAACCAACCCTGGTTTGTTAAAGGAGATCAGTAACAGAGGCCATGAGGTGGGGTCTCACAGTAACTACCACATTATGGTGAACCGTCAGGATCCAGTGTCTTTCAGGGAGGACCTGTCTAGGTCATGCAGGACAATTGAGGATATTATCGGGAAGAAGGTTGTCTCCTACAGGTCCCCTTCATGGAGCATCGGTAGAGGTAATCTTTGGGCCCTTGAAATTTTACAGGAGGAGGGCATACTTTTCGATTCAAGTCTTCAACCCTTTAAAACATTTTTATCCGGGGAATCTAGGTTTCCGGCAAAACCCTTTCATCCGATTATTTCCGGACGAGAGCTTGATCTCTTAGAGATACCTCCTGTTGTCCATAACCTGTTTGGCATTAAGATACCCTTTTCCGGGGGAACTTACTTTCGAATTATACCCTTTGGACTAGTCAAGTATTTTTTCCGAAAAGCTACGGATAAAAAATTTTCAATGATTTATGTCCATCCCTGGGAATTTGATCCTGAACAGCCCAGACTAAAGACTTCTTTAGTTTATAGAATTGCCCACTATTATAAACTGAATTCCACCGAAAAAAGATTTAAAAATATTCTGGATGAATTTAGTTTTTGCCCATTACAAGAGTATATGAAGGGAAAGGAATTTCCACATATTGTTTTAGAATAGAGTGACTGCCGGATTAATTTAGGTGGGAAATTTAGAGGAAAAAATGGTCAAAAGAGTGTATAAATTTAAATCAGAAAGAGATATCGACAAAGATATTGATATTGATAATGATAATGACGCTGATATTGGTATAGATATTGATGGAAATATCGACAGAAATTTTGATCGGCATAAAACAAAAATTACCCTTACCCTTACCCTTGCCTTCGGTCTCCTAATTGTGCTCCTTGTTATTTACCTAAAATTTTTTGCAGATGTCTCCTTATATGTGGGTTTAACCCTAGGCTGGGTTGGGATTCTGCCTGTATTCCTGGTTAACAGGAAGTTGACCATAGCCTATGGATTCATTGTCACAGTTGTATTTATACTCCTCTCCTCCTTCAAAATAGAACTATTTAACTCTCCTACTCATAATAGCTGCTTTATATTTATTTTTCAAAGTGTGACATTTATCGCCATATCTATACTACTTCAGATGGACAAGCTAAGCACTCTTAGAAATGTGAAGCAAAAGGAGGAAGAGATAAAGAGAGATTTGAATAAATCTTTAAATGAAGAGGTGATCGATGCCCTGTTAAAGGCGGTGAATGCAAAAGATTCCTACACATATAAGCATTCCCGGCGTGTGGCTTATTACTGTATGAAACTGGCCGGAAAAACAGGCCTGGATAAAGACATGATTAAGAGGGTGAGGATGGCCGCGCTTTTACATGATATAGGTAAAATCGGTATGAAGGATAATATTTTGAACAAAAGCTCAGGCCTGGATGAGATGGAATACATAGAGGCAAAAGAGCATGTTGTAATAGGCGCCAGAATTGCGAAGAATTTGGATTTTTTGGAAGACATAACTCCTATAATCCTGTATCACCACGAAAGATATGATGGCAAGGGTTATCCGGAGCAACTTAAAGGAGAAGATATCCCGATTGGGTCAAGAATTATTTCTATATGTGATTCTTTTGATGCCATGACCTTTGACAGGGAGTATCGCAAGGCTATGCCTGTAGATTTGGCCATTCAGAAAATAATGCAGGATATGGGGACGAGATATGACCCGTTGCTATGTCTTACTTTTGCTGATTTAATAAGAAATGACAAAATTTTTTATTCGGATGTAACTTCTCCGTAATT
>CAZCQT010000367.1:0-2443 GCA_964500905.1 uncultured Moorellales bacterium | reverse complement strand
AGTCCGGTGGTTAGCACGAATAATGACTCCATTCACCAAGTTTCTCTTTCCGAGCATCCCCACGGACCACCCAGTATTAGGTGCCATCGTAATGAATTTAAGTGCCAATATTTTGGGCTTAGGTAATGCTGCTACCCCTTTTGGACTGAAGACCATGCAAGGCCTACAAGAACTCAATACCCGACCTCACGAAGCTTCGGATGCAATGTGTACCTTTCTCGCATTAAATACTTCCTGTGTAACTATTATTCCAGCAACAATAATAGGTATTAGGGCAGCTGCGGGCTCAAGAAGTCCTACCGAAATAGTGGGTACAACAATTTTTGCTACCTCCATAGCCATGTTTGTAGCTATTATAGTTGATAGGATTTTCCGGAGAAGATATGGCAGAAAGGAAAAAATATAAATATGTTTATAAAAGTTATAAATATAATATCAGCTTGGGCTATCCCATTTTTATTATTTTTCATACCAACTGTAGCCTATTTCAAAAAAGTTAAAGTTTATGAAGCATTTGTTTTAGGAGCGGAAGAGGGGTTTCATACAGCAGTTCGGATAATACCTTTTTTAGTAGGTATGTTGGTAGCCATTGGCGTGTTTCGTGCTTCCGGTGCAATGGATCTATTGGTTAACGCCATAAGACCCGTTACTAATTTTCTATATACACCTCCTGAAATTTTGCCCCTTGCTATTATGAGACCATTATCCGGTGGCGGTGCTCTTGCTGTTGCAGCTGAACTAATTAATACATACGGAGCAGATTCTTTTATAGGGCGCTTGGCCTCTACTATGCAAGGAAGCACAGATACTACATTTTATGTGCTAACAGTATATTTTGGCTCCGTTGGTATCAGCAAATATAGATATGCTTTGCATTTAGGATTAATTGCAGACGTTACTAGTTTAGCGGCAGCCATTTTTATTACACATTTAATTTTCAGCTAATTTTACTGAAATTCTTGACCTGGAAGTAACAAACTAGATATGATTGGAACAAGAGAGAAGTTTTATTAAAAACCAGGGTGAAGGATGAATTCCAATGGAAGAGAGATTGCAAAAATTTTTGGCTAGAGCGGGTGTAGCATCTAGACGTGAAGTAGAGAAAATGATTGTTTCCGGAAAAGTAAAAGTAAATAACCAAATTGTTAAGGTTTTAGGAACTAAAATTTGCCCCGAAGTTGATCAAGTCAAGGTGGGAGAAAAGTTAATTAATCAACCTAAAAAAAATATTTATCTTATGCTTAACAAGCCTAAAGGATATATAACGACAGTTAAGGATGAAAAAAACCGCCCAACTGTCCTAGATTTACTGGGAAGTGAAATAAAGGATAGGGTCTACCCCATAGGTCGATTAGATAAAAATACTGAAGGACTGCTTCTGATATCTGACGATGGACAATTAGCCTATGGATTGACACATCCAAAGTATGAGGTAATAAAAACATATAGGGCTTTAGTTAAAGGTGTTCCTAAAAAAGGTGGATTAGAACAGCTACGTATGGGGATTATGCTGGCAGGAAGAAAAACTTTCCCCGCAAAAGTTAGATTATTAAAAGATCTAGGCAATGAAAGTTTGGTGGAAATTAGTATTCATGAGGGACGTAACCAGCAGATAAGGAAAATGTTTAAGCAAATTGGTTACCCTGTTATTGATCTTAAGCGTGTAAGGCTGGCTTCTTTAGAATTGGGTACTTTAAAAATAGGTGAATATAGATTCTTGACAGGTGAGGAGATAAAAGAGCTTTATAAATCAATTAATTACGAACAAAAAACAATAAAAATCGAAGGTTCCTAATCTATTGGGGTTTTTGATACATCTAAGTTTTAAAACCTTAATTTAGTGAAATAGTAATAAAAGAAGGATTCTTCATTTAAAACTAGAAAAATAAAGGTTGTATCTTTATTACATAAGGAGGAATTAAACATGTTAAAAGTTTATTATGAAAATGATGCAGATTTAGGTTTGTTAGAAGGAAAAAAGGTGGCTATTCTCGGTTATGGCAGTCAAGGACATGCTCAGGCACAAAACCTAAATGATAGCGGTATTGATGTTATTGTTGGATTGAGAACAGATAGCAGCTCCGTCGCCAAAGCACAAAAAGATGGTTTAAAGGTAATGAGTATTGCTGATGCAGTAAAAAATGCAAATTTCATACAAATTTTGCTCCCTGATGAAAGACAAAGGGAAATTTACCTGAAAGAAGTTTTGCCTAATTTAAAAGCAGGTGACACACTAAGCTTTGCACATGGCTTCAATATACATTTCAACCAAATTACGCCCCCGGAAAATGTGGATGTAATTATGATTGCACCTAAAAGCCCCGGACACATGGTACGTAGAATGTATCAACAGGGGATAGGGGTTCCTGCTTTAATTGCGGTTCACCAGGATGCAACAGGAAAAGCAAAGGATTTAGCTTTAGCTTTTGCCAAAGGAATTGGT
>CAZCQT010000366.1:0-2448 GCA_964500905.1 uncultured Moorellales bacterium | reverse complement strand
TCCTTAAAAAAGTGAATACTAATTTAAGCGGAGGGGGTTGTTTTTCTTTTACCGTTTGATATAATTAACTTACAAACAGCAAAGCAAACGCGGAACCCTCCGCACTAAAACCACCTGGGCGGCGAAACCATGGGTGGTTTTAATCTTTATTACCACACATTGTACCTGAAACGACAAAATTTATCAATCCATAAAAAGGTAAAACCCGGCACATGGCCGGGTTACTTAAATATAATAATCCCGCTTCTTAGCGGTCCGCTGAATGCCTCGCTGCTCTCCCACCTGTCGTACTCCGATAACACTGCCACCGCCTTGCCTTGCTCTTGTCCCCGTTGCCGGTCGTACACTACACTTTTCTTGGTGCAAATGTACTTTGCTAATCCTTGCAGATTAACCCGGCGCACCTCTTTAGCTACACCCATGATGCGCCCCCTTTTAGAACGTATGTTTGTTGTTTGACTATTCTATCATATTATACGCCCGCAGGGTAGTCTAAAGGGGGTACATCGACAAATGATTACTTTTACTCTGAATTTTCGACAACTGCCCGGATAAGGTAATCAAGTTGTTTAGGAGTTAATCCTTTTCTAGCAGCTTCGGCAGTAAGGGCGATAAATGGGGCGTTGTGCGGATCAATTACAAATGTCTTGTCTTTCTCTGACAGGTGAGACAATATTTCTGTTGGCCCTATTATATCGGGTTCTAAAAAAAACTTTACATCAATCCCCAAGGTATCAGCCATCCTCTTTAATGTAGCCAGTGAAATGTTATCCCTTTTACCACTTAATACCTCTGACAACAGGCCGGAGGAAATCCCTGATTGTTTAGATAACTCCGAAGGGCGCATATCACGTAATTCTAAAATTTCCTGCAATCTCTCCTTTAACATGTTAACCACCTTTTCAAAAAGTCTTTCTTGATAGCATTATATTGTATCTCAAACAGACATTGTTCATCAAGATGAAAAAAGTAATAAATGATTAATAAATTTTCATTTTTATGATATTTTACCTTGACTTCCTCATTTAGATGAAGTAAAATAGGCATATACAAGGAACGCAGATATTTTTTTGCAGACATAATTCAATTATATGAAACATCCAAGTAAATTATTCTTTTAAAAGAGAGGGTGGTGGTATATGAGTAGACTAAAGGAAATCCGGCTTACCAAGGGATTAACCATAGACGGGCTGCATGAGCTTTCCGGCGTGTCTGTGGGCGCAATAAGCGGCATAGAAACGGGCAAAATTCGCAACCCGAATATAAACACCTTGCGGAAGTTGGCCGGAGCATTGCAGGCCGATTTAAACGACCTGCTGGACCCTATGGAGTGAGAGGAAAAGGTTTGCCCGGTAATGAGCCGGGGCGAGTGGATTTACTGTATTGGAAGTGACTGTGCGTGGTGAGGTAATAAGTGTTAGGGGGTTGATGCAAGAGGGGGTAAACAAAAACTCCGTCGCAGAACGGAGTAAAGGCGTAGCACTAGTTAATTAATTTTAACAAAAAATAACATGGGGGACAATGCCAATGGAAATTAAAATAGCCCAGGTTATCAGTGCAATAAAAGCGGCCACCCAAGAGTTAGATAATACCATGCACCTTATTGGCACTGACATAGGCAGGCATAGAATAAAAGTCCATGTTGCCAATTTGAGAGACTTAGAACAAGTACCGGGGCGGGCGAAGGTTACCGATGATGGCGAGGAATATGATACCCCGATGCGCCACACCAAGAAATACGCCGGAGCAGAGTTTTTCTGCCTAACGGAGCGCAGTCAAGCGTAATGCACAGCAGTAAGTAAAAAATTAACATAGGAGGGCATGCCATGGCGAGATATAAAGACCTGACGGGGCAAAAGTGCGGAAGGTTAACAGTTGTTGAATATGCCGGCAGGTTTAACAAAAAGGCGAGATGGCTTTGTCGTTGCGAGTGTGGCAAACATGTTACGGTGCGCGCTGACCTTCTTCAAAGAGGTTTAACAAAAAGCTGTGGGTGCCTGAATAAAGATATTCTTAAACAGATTGTCCATGTTCAAAATTTAACTGGACAGAAATTTGGAAGACTGGCGCCGGTAAAAATAGTAGGACGAGATAAGCAACGCAATGCGCTTTGGTTATGTAAATGTGAATGCGGGAAGGAACACATAACAAATGCATCTAGCCTAAGGTATGGTTCCGTTCAGAGTTGCGGTTGCTTGCAAAAAGAAAAATCCATTGAAGCATCTACAACTCACGGCTTAAGTGGTGGGCGTAAAAAACTATCTAGGCTTTATCGAATCTGGCGCAATATGAAGTCAAGGTGTTACAACCCCAACACACCCAAATTTCAAAACCATGGCGGGCGCGGCATAGCGGTATGTGCGGAATGGCACCAGTTTGAACCGTTTCATAAATGGGCTATGACCAACGGCTATGCCGAGAATCTAACCCTTGAGCGCATTGACAATA
>CAZCQT010000365.1:0-2452 GCA_964500905.1 uncultured Moorellales bacterium | reverse complement strand
CAGGATCCGTAAAAGAGGTAATAATGCTGCCATCTGTGGGAATAAAGGGGGCGGCTCCTCTTTTTAATCTTCCTGAAGTTAAAAGCATTAAGTTAGCTCCATGAGTAATGAGGGCGGAACCTAGAACCACTCTCATCATATTTCGGGATAATAACAAATAAATTCCTAATGCAAAGAGGATACCTACCACAATCGACATTAAAAGTTCCATGGTTATTCGGTTCCCTCCTCTCCCACTGCGGTAATAATGGTGATGGTACCACCAACAACAACTAAATAAACTCCCAGGTCAAACACAAAGGCAGTGGTCAGCTCTAAAGAACCGAAAAAGGGCAGAAGCACATGGGCAAAGCTATGGTCCATAAAAATACCATAGGCCAACATGGTTCCCAGTCCGGTACCCACCGCACATAATAAACCAAATGCAACTAAAATCTTACCATCAAAGGGCAAAGCCTTCCTGACCATTTCCAAGTTAAAGGCCAAATACTGGATCACGATAGCGGCCGAAGCCATTAATCCGCCGATAAAACCGCCGCCGGGCTCATTATGGCCCCTGCCCAAAAAGAAAAGGGAAAACAACAAAACTACATAGAGGGCTTGTCTGGCAATAGTACGAAAAATTATGCTATCCATTCTCATTTGGCACTACCCCGCTTTCCGGGACGTAATTTGATTAAGGCGTAAACAGCCAGTGAAGCAATAGCTATAACCGTAATCTCCCCCATGGTATCAAAACCCCGGAAGTCTACCAAGACTACGTTAACCACATTGTGGCCGCCTCCCAGGGGTAGGGATTGTTCTAAATAATAGTTGGCTATGGGCTCATAAAACCGGGAAGCATTACCGGATAGCATCATCAAGGTGATTAAAAGTCCGCTTGCCCCGGCAACAATCATATTAATATATTTCTGTAATTTAGAGACTACTTCTTTTTTCAGCTCGGGCAAATGAGCAAAAGCCAACAGAAACAGTACAGTGGAGACTGTCTCAACAATCAATTGCGTCAAGGCTAAATCCGGTGCCCTTAAGTTAACCCAAAAGAGAAACATAACAGCTCCGGCACTGGATAAGGATAAAATCGCAGCCAGCCTGGTGGGCAGCAATACTACTCCAAAGGCCGCCCCAATTAGAACTAAGGCCAGGATTATTTCATAAGGGCCCACGGGAGATAAATTTAATCCGGTGAGATTTAATCCGCCCTTGTAAAGAAGGGTACCGCCGATGGATAAAACAAACCATAGCATAATAAAAACCAGGTAATCCCTTAAAAAACCGGTCATTTGCTTAGCCGTCAGCCAAGCTGCGGAATCGTTTAACCAAACCAAAGATTTATCATAGAGGACATTAAGATTAAAGCGGTGATTTTGCACCCCTTCTACAAAAGAAACCACCTTACGTTGATTTTGGAATAACAGGAAGCCAACCACAATCACGGTGGCACTCATCAGTAGGGGTATGCTGACTCCGTTCCAATTGACCATTTGCTCTCCTAAGACGGGTCCTCCTGTTGCGGCAAAGGGCCCTACCGCCACTAATTTGCCAAAGATACCCTCGGTTTTGTGAGGGAAAAAGCCCACCAAAATATTGATGGAGGCCAAAATCATGGGAGGCCAAAGCATTCCCCAGGCATCCCTTTGAGGGGTGATTTTAGTCTTTTTAGTTTTACCGCCAAAGACATTAATGACCAGCATCATGGAATACAAAAAGGTAAAAATGCTGCCCAAAACCGCCATCAAAGGGAAGAGCCAAGCTACAAAGGACATTTGGTTTAAGGCTAGGCTGGCGGTAAAAAAGAGCTCCTTGGAATAAAAGCCGCTTAAAAGCGGTATGCCGGCCATGGAAAAGGCTGCAATCCCAATTACCATCGCCGTTACCGGCATATACTGTCTTAATCCGCCCAATTGACGAATATCCCTGGTGCCTGTTTCATGATCCACAATTCCAACCACCATAAAAAGGGCACCCTTAAAGGTGGAATGGTTAAAGATATGGAAAAAGGCCGCCGCCAGGGCCAGCTTGGTGGAAAAACCAAACAAGGCGGTAATCAGACCCAATTGGCTGATGGTGGAAAAGGCCAAGAGAGCCTTTAAATCTGTTTGGCGTACTGCCATAAAGGAACCGTAGCACAGGGTAAACAAGCCAATGCCGGATACCAGCCAAAACCACTCTTGAGTGCCTCCTAAAGAGGGGGTTAAGCGGGCCAACAGATATAACCCTGCTTTAACCATGGTAGCGGAGTGCAAATAGGCACTGACGGGAGTGGGCGCCTCCATAGCATTAGGCAGCCAAATATGAAAAGGAAATTGAGTAGATTTTGTAAAAGCTCCTAACAGGATTAGAATTAAGGCCGGTAAATAATAAGCATGGCTTACAATTTGGGCACTTTCAGCAACAATTTCTCCGATATTAAAGCTGCCGGTAATTAAATAAAGAAAAATGAAGCCTGCCA
>CAZCQT010000364.1:0-2452 GCA_964500905.1 uncultured Moorellales bacterium | reverse complement strand
ACCGGACCTGCAAAGCCGGCCGAGCCTGCAAAACCTGCTGAGCCCGCAAAACCAACGGAGCCTGCGAAACCCGTCGAGCCAGCAAAACCAGCTGAGCCAGCAAAACCAGCGGAACCCGTAAAGCCGGAAGAGCCAGCAAAACCTGCTGAGCCTACAAAGCCGGAAGAGCCAGCAAAACCGGCAGAGCCTGAAAAGCCAGCAAAGCCGAAAGAAAGGCCACTTGCAGATTGGGATAAAGTTGAAAATGGGCCAATATTTAAAATGATTTTGGTTCCCATGGCACAAGAAAGAATAGATGCGAAAAAATTAACTGACTTGCAAGCCGATTATATTTTCTATTTGCAGATTGTTGAAGGAAAGTTTCCTAGAGATGCAGAAAAAGGGTTTGAATATGCACTTGATCACCCCGATGAGTATCCAGTGCCTGCAGATTGGGATGGCCCAAGGTATATGGAAGCTGCACGACAGTAATTAAAAGAACCTTACCGCTTTTGCGGTAAGGTTTTTTACAAGGTGCTATCGTGTAGAGAATAACTTGCAAATTGTGAATTTTGGTGTAAAATATAATAAATGGCAGGGTGCACATACTTAGTGCAAGCATCCTACAATCATTACTAGGTTTTAGAGTGGAGGGGATTGAAAATGAGAAAATTTAGAGGTTTGACAATTTTACTTGCGGTTTTGTTGGCGTTTGCCTTAATTGCCGCAACGGGTTGCGGTTCCAAGGACCCGGCACCGGCACCTTCCGATTCCGGAGGGGCTGCAGAGGAAGATAACAGGGAACCTGCTGTTTATCATCATCCGCCCGATGGGATGCCGATTACTGTATTTGTAAACAATATTCTGGGTAAGGCACAAAAAAGAGTGGACAAGGGCCAATTAACAGCCGCACAGGCCGACTATATAATTGGTATAGCCCTGGAAGGGGAAGTTTTTGCCCCAATAGGAGATGTGCCTTATGACTCGGCCTTGGATAGTCCTGAAGATTGGCCTATTCCCGAAGGTTGGAACGGACCCAAATATGTAAACAAACAAGTACAAATATTTGTTGATGGGGAGCCATATAATTATTAATGGTCTGCCGACTTTTATCAAAAGCCTTGCCTATCTGGTGAGGCTTTTCTTTGCAGAATAATTTCCTTTATTTGTATAAGTTACTTGTAAATTGTTAATTTTGGTGTAAAATATAATAAATGACAGGGTATACATACTTAATGTGTGTAAACTCTGGTCATTAAAAATTTTAAAGTGGAGGGGATTATGAGTGAGAAAATTTAAGGGTTTGACAATTTTGTTAGCAATCTTGTTAGTTTTTGCTTTGATTGCTGCAACAGGCTGTGGATCTAAGGACCCGGCACCGGCTCCGGCACCAGGACCATCGGCAGGAGGAGGCGAAGATGACGGCAGGCCAATTGGTACATTTGATTCTGCCCAAGTGGGTGGAATGCCTGCCAGCGTTTTTGCAAAACATATAGTGGCACCGGCTCAAGAAAAAGTAGATGCAGGGACCTTGTCAGCTATACAGGCTGACTATATAATTCACTTAGTTTTGACTACGGATACTTTCCCGCCGGCAGGTCCGGAATTTGCGGCTGCCCTGGACGATCCTTCAGAACATCTGGTGCCAGATGGCTATGATGGGCCAAGATATGTCAATGTAAAAATAGAAGGTATTTAATAATATTATAGAATTTGAAATAGTCTTGCTTGCGGGTAGGACTATTTTTTTTTATTTATTTATGTAGAATCTACTAAAATACTATATAATGAATAGGAAAAAAACAGAAACAGGTGAATTTTTATGTTAAGGGAAGCCAATTCGAGTGAGGTTATTAGTTTAACCAGGGAATTAGTGAAACTCCCCAGCGAAAATCCCATTGGCAGTGAGAAAACCATAGGAGAATATATCTTTCACTGGTTAGAGCGGCAGGGGGTGAAGGCATGGAAGGAACAGGTGGAGGGTGATCGCTTTAATATTGTTGTCCGGGTTGGGAGCAAGGAGAGTAACTCTGCATCTTTGGTTTGGCTGGCTCATATGGATACAGTTCCTGTTGGTGAGGGTTGGACAGTGGATCCTTTTGGCGGAGAGATTAAGGATGGTCTTCTTTATGGTAGGGGTAGTGCAGATATGAAAGGCGGCTTGGCTGCCGCTTTAATAGCCATTAGGGATCTGGCCTTTATGGAAGGCAGGCTAGAGGGGGAGTTGATTTTACTGGTAACTGTGGACGAAGAGGGGCAGGAAATGAAGGGTGCCATGACTGCCCTTAAAAATGGCTGGGTCAATAAAGATAGTATGTTAGTGGCAATTGAGCCCTCCGGCCTAAAATTAATGTCCGCTCATAAGGGTCCCAATTGGTATAAAATCATTACTCATGGTAAAATGGCCCATGCGGGCAAACCGGATAAGGGTGTTGATGCTATTCATGCCGCCAGCCAGATCCTGGTTTCCTTA
>CAZCQT010000363.1:0-2461 GCA_964500905.1 uncultured Moorellales bacterium | reverse complement strand
GCCGATGAATTTAGCGGTGAACAAAAAGCCGCCATTTCCCATATCACCCTAGCATAGGAGGCTGATTTGTTGGTTATAGCACCTGCAACAGCAAATACAATTGCCAAATTGGTTGCAGGTTTTGCAGATAATTTATTAACCTCCACAGCTTTGGCTTATAACAAAAAAATATTGCTTGCCCCGGCTATGAATTCAAATATGTATCTTCACCCGGCTACTCAGGAAAATTTAAGAATACTTAAATCAAGGGGTGTGGAGATTATTGAGCCTGAAAGCGGCCGCTTGGCTTGCGGTACAGTGGGGCCGGGTAGGCTGGCGGAGGTGGAAACACTTTTAGCCGCCATTAATAATGCCCTTTTTACACCTAAGAGTCTTATGGGTACAAAAGTTTTAGTTACCGCTGGTGGAACCAGAGAAGCCATCGATCCCGTTCGCTATCTTGGTAACAGAAGCTCAGGTAAAATGGGTTTTGCCTTAGCAAAAGCGGCTAGACTTAGGGGAGCCGAGGTAATCTTAATTTCCGGGCCAAATAATTTAACACCCTTTCCGGGGATAAAATATATTGACGTAGAAAGTGCAGAGGAAATGCACCTTATGGTTTTAAAATATTTTAATGATTCCCAGATAGTTATTAAGGCGGCGGCGGTGGCAGATTACAAGGTGACCGAACCTTGGCAGCAAAAAATAAAAAAAGAGGCAGATACTTTAGAATTGGCCCTTACTAAAAACCCCGATATATTGCAAGAGCTTGGGCAAAGAAAAGCCCGGCAGATTTTAGTAGGCTTTGCCGCTGAAACTACAGATTTGCTGCAAAATGCGTCCGAAAAAATAAAAAACAAAAATCTTGATTTAATTATAGCCAATGATGTGACTCGTAAAGATGCCGGTTTTAATGTTGATACAAATTTAGTTACTTTTCTATTTCCTGACGGATACTATGAGGAAATACCCCTAATGCCTAAGGAGGCACTAGCCCACCGCATCTTTGATACAATTGAAAGCTTACCTGGTTTTGAATTTTTAACCGACCTCATAACGAATAAGGAGAGTGACTAAATGAAAAAGTTATTTACCTCAGAATCAGTTACTGAGGGACACCCCGATAAATTAGCGGATCAGATCTCTGATGCAGTTTTAGATGCAATTTTGTCGAAGGATCCTGAAGCCCGTGTAGCCTGTGAAACTTTTGTGACTACCGGTTTGATATTAGTAGCCGGTGAGATCTCTACCAACACTTATGTGGATATTCCCAAAATAGCCAGGGAAACCGCTAAAGAAATCGGTTATACCCGTGCCAAATATGGTTTTGATGCGGAGACCTGTGCAGTTTTAACTGCAATTGATGAGCAATCCCCGGATATTGCCTTGGGGGTGGACAAGGCTCTTGAAGTAAAACTGGGGGAGGCAGGTAGTGATGATGCCGGATTAGGTGCCGGTGATCAGGGGATGATGTTTGGTTATGCCAGTAACGAAACACCGGAATTAATGCCATTAGCAATTTCTTTATCCCACCGCCTATGTCAAAAATTAGCCGAATTAAGAAAAAAGAAAATCCTGCCCTACTTGCGTCCCGATGGGAAAGCCCAGGTAACGGTAGAGTACCAAGATGAAAAACCTGTTAGGATTGATGCTGTGGTTATTTCTACCCAGCATAGCCCTGAAATCGATTTGGAAGTTATTCGGCGGGATTTAATTGAGGAAGTAGTAAACAAGGTTATTCCAAAAGAATTTCTTGATGAAAATACAAAGTATTACATTAACCCCACGGGGCGATTTGTAGTGGGCGGGCCTCAAGGAGATGCAGGTTTAACCGGCAGAAAAATTATTGTAGACAGCTATGGGGGATATGGACGCCACGGGGGTGGTGCTTTTTCCGGTAAAGACCCCACAAAGGTAGATCGCTCCGCCTCTTATGCCGCTCGTTATGTTGCAAAAAATATTGTAGCAGCGGGTTTAGCCACAAGATGTGAAATACAATTAGCTTATGCCATAGGCGTTTCCAAGCCCGTGTCCATTGATGTGGAAACCTATGGTACTGGTATTATAACTGATGAGCAATTGGTGGCGTTAGTTGAAAAGCATTTTGATCTCAGGCCCGCTGCCATTATCAAAAACCTGAATTTAAGAAGGCCCATTTACAAGCAAGTTGCAGCCTATGGTCATTTTGGCAGACCGGAATTGGATTTACCTTGGGAAAAAACTGATAAGGCAGAAATATTAAAACAAGCAATAACAAAATAAATATTGCCTGTAAAAGAATGGTACAGCTTACAGCAGTACCATTTTTTAGTACCCTAAAAAATCCATCATTTTATAAAAGCGAAACGAAAATATCACCCTAAACTAGATGAAGGATCTGAAATACGCAGAATGGCATATAAACTTTCGTTTTTCCTCAAGCCTCCGGCTTCTAAGTAACTTTCATTGACAAAAGAATCTCTTTTCGCTAAACTAAAAATGC
>CAZCQT010000362.1:0-2466 GCA_964500905.1 uncultured Moorellales bacterium | reverse complement strand
GATGATAAAACTAGATTAATGTCCGAAGCATCCAGAGGAGAAGGAGGCCGGATTTGGACATATAAGGATGGTAAACCATGGTACTTTTTAGAGGAATGGTATCCTGCTTTCGGTAATCTTGTACCTAGAGATATTGCTTCGAGAGCTATTTACAAAGTGTGTGTAGAAATGGGACTAGGTATAGATGGAAAGAATCAAGTATATTTAGATTTAACCCATAAGGATCCTGTATTTTTGGAAACTCGGTTAGGAGGAATTTTAGAGATTTATCAACAATTCACAGGGGAAGATCCCAGAAAGGTACCAATGAAAATTTTCCCTGCCCCGCATTATTTTATGGGCGGTATTAAGGTTGACTGGAATCACATGACTGAAATACCAGGTTTATTTGCGGCCGGGGAATGTGATTCGATGTATCATGGTGCCAATCGTCTTGGGGCAAATTCTTTGCTGTCTGCAAGTTATAGTGGCTATATTGTAGGGCCAAAAGCCTTGGATTACATTAACAGCCTAGATCGCACTGCTGCGGAAACTACAGAAAGGGTATTTGAAAATGAGTTAAAAAGACAAATGGAAATAGATACACAAATTTACAAAATGGATGGAAGCGAGGACCCATTTTTACTTCACGAAGAGCTGGGCAATAATATGCTAACTAATGTTGGGGTAGTTCGTTATAACAAAAACTTAAAAGAGGCAGATGATAAAATACTTGAATTAATGGACAGGTACCAAAATATTAAATTATATGATAAAGGTTATTGGGCAAATCAAACTGTAGGTTTTATAAAGCAGCTATGGCAAATGCTTGAGATCGCAAGAGTTATTACCCTTGGTGCTCTAAATAGAAATGAAAGTAGGGGTTCTCATTATAAACCAGACTTTCCTGACAGAAATGATCAGGACTGGCTGAAAAAAACCAATGCAAAATGGACACCTGCCGGACCTGTGTTTACTTATTCAGAAGTAGATATTTCTTTGTTGGAACCACGTAAAAGACGTTATGATGTAACTGGAGGTGGAAAATAATGCCGGAATATATTCATTTAAAAATAAAAAGGCAGGATGGTCCTAAACAACCTTCATGGTGGGAAGAATTTAAAATTCCTTACAAACCAAACATGAACGTGGTGTCTGTTTTAATGGAAATACGCAAGCACCCAACTAATATTCACGGACAAAAAACTACCCCTGTAATATGGGACTGCACTTGCCTTGAAGAAGTTTGCGGAGCGTGTTCTATGATAATAAATGGCACGCCGCGTCAAGCCTGTGCTGCTTTAATTGATAATTTAACTCAGCCTATTATTCTTGCACCTCTCACTAAGTTTGGCATTATCAGGGATTTGCAGGTCGATAGAGAAATAATGTTTGATCACCTAAAGCAAGTTAAGGCTTGGGTAAATATTGATGGAACTTTTTCTTTAGGAAAGGGAACTCGGTTATCAGAAGAAGAAAGAAAAATTGCTTACACACTCTCAAGGTGTATGACTTGTGGAGTTTGCATGGAAGCCTGTCCAAATTTTAATAGCAAATCTGATTTTATTGGCCCCGCTCCTTTCGGTCAAGTGCGATTATTTAACATGCATCCGATAGGTAAAACAAGTACTAACGAAAGGCTTGAAGCCATTATGGGCAAAGGTGGCATTACTGATTGCGGCAATGCCCAAAATTGCGTTCAGGTTTGTCCAAAAAATATACCGCTTACTGATACCTTAGCATTATTAAACAGAAAGACTACAGTATATAGTTTTTCTCGTTGGTTTAATAAGTAGGCCTGTAAGAGTTTATTGGTATCGGCTTAAGATTTAAAGCAAAAAGTCATGCTCATTAAATTAATGAAGCATGACTTTTTAAATTTCACTTGGAACTATTATTAATATATCTTATAATTATTAATTGTTGCAGGATTTGATGTGTTTAAGCAGAATATAATAAAATTGACTATAATTTTAGAGGAGCGAAATGCTCATGCATAACAATTCCTTATTAAAAGAAATGAGTAAAGATTTAATAGCAATGGAAGATTTGCTTTCGCGATATATTAAATCGGCTTCGCCTATGTTGACAGAAGCCTCATTTCATTTATTTCAAGCAGGCGGTAAACGCATTAGACCCGCCTTCGCTTTACTTTCAGGGAGATGCTGTGGAATTAACTCAAGCAAAATGCTTCCCTTAGCTGTTGCTTTGGAATTAATTCATATGGCCTCTTTAGTTCATGATGATGTAATTGACAACTCCCTGACTAGAAGAGGTATTTCCACTGTTAAGGCACAATGGGGCAATAAGGTATCACTACATACAGGAGATTTTTTGCTTGCCAAATCCCTTTTGTTAATATCCCAATATGAGCAACCCGAAGTGGCAAAAATTATTGCAGATGTAAGTGTAGAAATGTGCGAGGGAGAGATACAACAAATAGCTACGGCCCATGATCCTAAACAAACTATTAAAGATTATTTTTAT
>CAZCQT010000361.1:0-2474 GCA_964500905.1 uncultured Moorellales bacterium | reverse complement strand
CCTAGGTGTGGACAGCGGTTTTACAGTAATAACAGACACGGATAGGCTTTTATCTATTGAGCGTTACTTTGTTAACACTGTAGGTTCATCAAACACGCAGCTAAAGTACGATACCATAGATAAAAAAGAGGAAGTTCTGTTGACTCTCCCCAGCTTGTTTAAAGATGAAAAATATGTGAACGTTATTAGTGAAAACATTAAATCCCAGATGTTAGAACAAATGCAGGAGGACGAGGGTATAATTTATTGGCTTGCTAGAGAGGGCGAAGAAATGTTTGTGGAGGAATTTGAAAGGATTTCCCAGGAACAAAATTTCTATGTTAACGAGGATAGTAAGCTAGTGATTGTCTTTGATAAATATGATGTAGCTCCCGGATATATGGGCAACCCCAAATTCGAGATCCCAACAGAGCTGGTAGCAGATTTACTGGTCAGCAACGAGTATATAAAGTAAAGGTTGGTCATAGGACGCTTTGTTAGCTGCAAAGCGTCCTATTTTTTCTACTAATTAATCGGGCAATTCTATCCCTACCATTTTCATTAAATACTTAGCATTAGTAGTTTCCGATCGTCCGGGGCGAATTTTATAATCAAATCTGATCTGATTATTTACATAGCTTTCGGTAAAATGATAATTTTTAATGTTAATATCTCCCTCCTTTTCTAATTCGCAAAGTTCAAAATCATGGGTGGAAATTAGTCCGATAACCCAATCCTTTCCCAAGGTCCTTAAAACTGTTTGCGCACCAAGAATTCTATCTCTGGAATTTGTTCCTCTGAAAATTTCATCAATCAAAAACAACATTGGTTTTTTCGTTTGGGAGTAATCAATGATCTTTTTTATGCGCAATAGCTCGGCGTAAAAAGTTGATATTCCGCTATTCAGGTCATCTTCGATTCTCATTGATGTAAAAATATCCATCAAAGAGGTTTGTAGTTGTTCGGCTGTGACAGGGGCACCGGCATAGGCCAGAACAAGATTTACACCCAAGGTTCTCAATAAGGTTGTTTTACCCGACATGTTTGAGCCGGTAATCACACATAAATTGTTTTCTATTGTAAAATCATTGCAGACTCTTCTGTCTTGGGGTATTAAAGGGTGGCCCAATTCTGCTGCAATGAAGTTCATCCTATCAGTGGTGAATTCAGGATAAGTCCAATTTCGGTTTACTCGCTCTACCACGGCTAAACTGGATAGGGCTTCAAAAGCACCCACCACTTGGAACCATTCTTTTACCGAATGTCCGTGGTCTTTTTTCCATTTTTCCATGGCAAAAACACAATGATAATCCCAAAGCAGGGTAGAATTCAGCAGAATATACAAGAGCCCGCTATATCTAACATCAACTGCATGGGCGATTTTGCTGAGTTTTTTTGCTTGGGCGGAGGCAGGCTCATTATTATGAAATAATTTCAACCGCAACCGGGACAAGTATTTATCCTTAAAACTTTCTTTTTCAATGGTCCGGGACAAGTGGACAAGGGCCTCAATACTTTCCTTAGTTGTGTGGACGGTATTTAAAACAGCGGTAACTTTTTTATAACCCCCGGCTGTGATCAGTAACTGAGTGATAATTAAAGATAGGGGCACTTGAGGTGGAATTGGAAACTTTAGAAGGAATAAAACCCCTGTCAACACTGTAAAAAGGGGCAGCAGGTAAAAAATGCTTTTAGTCCAACTATCCTTGAAGGGCTTCTCTATACCTTCCAATTCCGAGAGAAATTTCCGGGGATCAGCTCCAACCCCTTTGGAAAGCCTGCCCTCACATTCAAGTTGCTGGCAAAAGTCGAAGCTTTCGGCCAGCTCCCTGACTGCATTTTGCCGCTTTTTGATTGAATCTATTTCTTTTGTTGGGTTGCTCAAAAGGTCCTTCAGCATTTCTCCACCGTAATAGGTGTTGCTGAGATTCAGCCACTGATATAGTGATTTTGGGCCAAATATATCTAAATCATTAGTATAAGGGTGATTGACATCCTCAAATTGATTCCCGTCTGTCTTAAACCGGGTCCAGTCTCCGCTTATTCTGTCCAAATATCTTTGATTGACATCAACTTTACATTGAGCCCTTTTCAACGCATCCAAAGCCCGGTGGTGCCTGGCGACTAAAAAACTAAAAAAAACTATTGCTGCTACCAATAAAACCAGGCCAAATTCTTTGTATCCTTTAGCAAAAAGCACCACGACCCCCGTGATGGCCGCTAGGGCAAAAAACAGGCGCAGGTTGCTGATTCTATTAGATAATTGCTCCTGTTTTTTTGTTAGCTCGCTAAAATAGTTTATATTCTTTTCGAAATCCTTTTCCATTGATATAGCTATCTTTTTCATCTCCTTTTTGCTTACCACATCCTTCCTATTATAGCACAAAATTAAGTATTTCTTTCTTTTTCTTAGCCCTTCCCCTATAATCAATAGGGAGATGTTTAGGAGTGGATAGGATGGATTGGTTAAATAAAATCTTACAAGGTAATTGCAT
>CAZCQT010000360.1:0-2475 GCA_964500905.1 uncultured Moorellales bacterium | reverse complement strand
AATATATTTTAATAATTTTAAAGTATTATAAACGCCTATAAAAAAAGGAATAGCGGCGGCTAGCATTATCCCCATCAAAAAGCTGTAGCCTTCTGTCTTTTGGGTTATAAGTGAATATGCCATAAAGGAGCAAATTATAAAAACAATTAAAGAAAAAATAGTTATTATGGTCATTAAAAAAGTAGTTGACGTAGTTTTCATAGAAAGATGAACAGATTTTATATAACTTTTTATTGAAAGTCAATATATAATTATCGTTTATTAATGTAAATTATTAGTTAGCAACCCACCACTCTTTAAATTTTACTTGAAAGAAAATTTAAGCTGTGTGTGTATTACATATAGATACAAGTTATCTATCACAAAGGGGGTGAAACACATATGAATAAAAAAATATTAACAATTGCTTCTTTAGCCATGGGAACCGGTGTACTGTTTAGTTCAGTAACTGGCGCCCTAGCCTACAGGGGAGACCCTGGTGTTCAAGGACCCAACTGTACGCCCGAAAGACATGAAGCTATGATACAAGCCTTTGAGAATAAAGACTTTAACGCCTGGAAGGAGCAGATGCAAGGAAGGGGTAGAGTAACCGAAGTGATTAATGAAGGAAACTTTGCCAGGTTTGCCGAAATGCACCAGCTAAGACTGGAAGGGAAAACCGATGAGGCCAACCAAATCAGAAATGAGCTGGGATTAGGTTTAGGAAATGGGGCAGGCAATGGCCAAGGTAAAGGTTACGGCAGAATGAGCCAATAAGGAGTCTTTCTAAAAGTTGAGATCCCACTTTTAACTAAGTGGGGTTTCAGCTTTCGGCAATCTATAAAAAAGTAAATATATAATTTGAACTACAATAAAGGTCATGCCAGACATTAAAAATATAACAGATGAACAAATTGTCGAAATAGTCAGAACACAGAATAAAGAGACATATTCAGAAATCATCAATAGATATCAGGAAAAATTGGTTAGGTATGCATATTATTTGACGCAGGACAACGATAAAGCCGCCGATGTGGTTCAGGATACGTTTATTAAAGCCTATATCAATTTAAACGGTTTTAATGTTAAAAAAAAGTTTTCAAGTTGGATTTACCGGATTGCTCACAATGAAGCAATGAATATTATAAGAAGAAATAGCAAACAAATGAATTTTACACAAAATGTAGATTTTGAAAGCAATATCCACCTGGAAGATGATTTCATTAGACAAGAATTTCAAGATAAAGCTCATAATTGTTTGAAAAATATGCCTTTGATGTACCGCGAACCTTTAATGCTCTTTTTTTTAGATGACAGATCTTACAATGAAATCAGCGACATTCTGAGAATACCCGTGGGTACGGTCGGCACGAGAATAAACCGTGCAAAAGTTATTATGAGAAAGATATGCAAAGAAATAAAAAAATAAAATTAGGCAAAAGTAATAAAACCGATTTTGAAAAAAAGCTTATGGCAAAAATAAAATCTGGAGAAATTGCTATGAGACCAAAATGG
The DNA here is from genome assembly GCA_964500905.1 of uncultured Moorellales bacterium. GTDB lineage: Bacteria > Bacillota > DULZ01 > DULZ01 > DULZ01 > JBBAFB01. The sequence continues at coordinate 981 of CAZCQT010000360.1, read as the reverse complement.
TATTTTGTTGTTGGTTCATTTTTGGGTATAGCCAGTTTGGCAGGTTTGATTATCGCAGCAGTTTTCTTTCTTAATTTAACCATTTTTTTCTTTAGGAGCCATAGCCCCATGAAACAATGGAGATTAGTTTCGATGATAACAGAATTTTCCTGGTGGGTTCCCGCTGCGGGAATTACGGGAATAGTCCTTTCTGTGTGGTTACTTAAAAAATATGATTTTTCTTACAAAAAAAATTTTTGGGTGATTGCGGCAGGCTTTATTGTTTCAATTATTATGGCAGCTTTGCTAATTGACGCGATAGGATTAAACGAAAACTGGTCAAGGCGGGGTCCGATGAGAAGGTTCTACACACAGTTTGATAATGGCCAGGAAAAAAATTATTCTAAAAGCAATAAATTTAATAGACTGAATTATAAAATTAAGGAGGTGACAAAAAAATGAAAAAATTAATTACGCCTATTTTAGTATTAACAATGCTTGCGTTTTCGTTTAATTTGGTTTCGGCTCAAGGGACGCAAATGCAAAACAAAGTTCAGGATCCAGCGACTCATGAAGTTACATCCACACCGCAAGGCAATAAGGTGGAAAACCAAAACGAGACACAAATTCAAAACCAGGGTGAAGAACAACAATTGATGGTTGCAACACAGCAAATGCAGCAATTGACAAACATGGAGGGTTTGGGAGAAGAGATTTCTCAAAAAGTTAGAAATATTGCGCAGGAGCAGCAGCAAGCACAAGTTCAAATTCAGACACAGATTGAAAAATTGGAATCCAAGTCTGGATTAATAAAAAGACTTTTTGGTCCGGATTATGAGGCAATTAAAAATCTTAAACAACTAACGGATGAAAACCAACAAAGGATCCAAGAGTTACAAAAGTCGGCCATCCAAGTGCAAAACGAAGAAGAGGTAACACAACTGCAGGAAGCGATAAGTGCTCTTGTGCAACAAAATGAAGTCCTTCAAGATAAGATTCAAG
>CAZCQT010000359.1:0-2487 GCA_964500905.1 uncultured Moorellales bacterium | reverse complement strand
GCGGCCATGGCCAAAGCCATTTTTATGCTTAAGGGGGAGAACATGTAGTTGCGGTCCTTGGGCATTAACTTATTCAAGTCCCAGGCAAAGCCCTTTGCCTGGAACGCCGAACCATCTGCAAAATCCATTATCTCTTTCAATTTCGCCTCATTCACAAGCCCCTTCTTTGCTAAGCTTTCCCACAGAAACTTCCCAGTCGCCGTTTTCCCAAGTAAGGCCCGTTGACAAATGCTGGCCATCTTACCTCTTAAAAAGCCATCATCCCCAGCAGTTTCAAAAAACTCATCTGTCCAAAATTCAGCTTCAAGGGCTTTTTCATAGACATTTTGTAGAGTAATATCCTGATACCCCATTGCAGATAACAGCATTTTAATAAACTCCTGCTCACTAATCTTTCTTTCCGGCTCAAAGGTAGTCAAACTTGTCCCCGCAACATACCCTTTCTGAAAGCCATAATTTATATTATTAAAAGCCCAATGTTCCTTAACTACATCCATAAAAATATTGTCATCTTTGACCGAGGGAGCATCCTTTTCCTCTCCAATTAAACGCAAAATCATAGTCAAACCCTCGGCCCTGGTAGCAGCCTTTTCCAAGGAAAAGCCCTGATCGGTCCCTTTGAATAACCCCAAATCATATAAGCCTTTTGCCGCCCGGGAGAAAGCTTTTTCCAACTCCTGAAAGGGTTCTTCCACCGGCATACTTATTGGACTTACGGGCAGGAGAACAACCTCCCTAGGATGCTTATTTGCGGTATCGCCTGCAAATACGGAAGATGGCACCATCAAAACCCCGCCTAAAAAAACTAGCAAGAGCAACACTGATACCTTTTTATTCACAACTCTACCTCCTAAATATTTTGTTAATTCAATCCATTAGACCCTAACTACCTTAAATTAGTTCCTAACAAAAAAATGATGCACTGGGGACTGTCCCCAGTGCATCATTTTTGTTTCTTTCGCTGTTTGACACATTCAGTCAGGAGGTATTCAATTTGTCCATTAATAGATCTGAAATCCGCTTCCGCCCAAGCCGCCAGTTCCTTCCAAAGGGATGAGGATACCCGGAGCAAGATTTGTTTTTTTTCTTTTTCTTTATCTTCCATAATCCACCGCCCCTCCTTTTGGGAAGGTTAAAAGCCTTAAAGTTTTTCTAATATAATGAGCCACTGTTAACAATAGGTTGTGCATCCCTATTCCCACAAAGTATAACCAATAAATTGCTAACCATGGCGGCTTTGCGTTCTTCATCCAATTCTATCACTTCATTTTGGTTTAGCTTATCCAGGGCCATTTCCACCATACTTACCGCACCTTCAACAATCATTTGCCTTGCCTGAATAATTGCAGTTGCTTGCTGTCTTTGCAGCATGACGGCAGCAATTTCCGGGGCGTAAGACAAGTGGGTTATTCTAGCCTCTAAGATTTCCAAACCGGCTATCTCAACTTTACTTTGAATTTCATTTTTTAAATTATCAGCCACTATCTGACTGCTACCACGCAAGGATTGCTCGTTATCGGAATCAGAAATATCATAGGGATAAAGCCTGACTGTGTTTCTCAAGGCAGAGTCGCATTGTATGGATAAAAACTCTGCATAATTATCTACATTAAAAACCGCTTTTGCTGTATTGACCACTCTCCAAATAACTACAATACCAATTTCGATGGGGTTTCCTAACAGGTCGTTAACCTTCTGCTTTTCATTATTAAGAGTCATGGCCTTTAAAGAAATTTTTTTATTGTACATTCCGGCAGCATTTACCTGGATACCTTCCGTAGCAGTAGATTTTTTTAAACTGATAACTCCTGAAGAAGTGGCAGCACTAGCTGGGTTTAAAGCCGAAACAAAAGGGTTAACAAAGTAGAAACCCTCTCCCTTTAATGTTCCATAATATTTACCAAAAAGCGTAAGCACCAGTGCTTCGTTGGGTTTAAGAATTTTTAAACCGGCAAACAAAATTGGGCCTGCTATAAAACCATAAATACCGCCTACCACCAGCAATACAACACCCAGGGCGAAGGATGCCCCACCTTCCATCATAATTATCCCATTAATAAAAGCCGCTATAGCAGCAATTATTGCCAATATATTAAGCAACAGTACCGGCATCCCTTTTTTCCCCTTAATTAAAATCTCCTCACTGTGGGGAACCCTGATATTTCTCTCGCTTACTTCGTTCATTTAAAAACCCCCTTTATTTGTACAATATGTAAATGATATTATTTTGATATCATTTACATATTATATCAGTATCTAATAGGAGTCAACACTTTTTAATGAAAAATTTTCTCTAATAATTCCAGCCTCCGGCTTCTTGCCTCTTGAACAGCAAAAGACCCCTTTAGGGGTCCTTTATAAATTATCAAACCTTAAATCTAGTAACTGCCTCTTTAAAGCCATCCTCCACTTCAAATAGGCGTTCCGCCAGGGAGGCTAACTCTTCCATGGAGGCATTTTGTTCCTGGGAAACTGCTGCTACTTCCT